>NZ_JAMZEE010000032.1:0-47744 GCF_024704895.1 Bacteroides muris (ex Fokt et al. 2023)
GTAAAGGAGAAGTATGAGTTGGGTAACAATATACAGTCTCAGATACTTGCCTTCGCTTTTGGTCTGTCAGCTCAGATAGAACGTGATTTGATAAGCCAGCGGACGAGAGAAGGTCTTGCCAGGCGTGTTGCCGAAGGACAGAAATTAGGGCGGCATAAGGGTGGAAAGAATTCGCATTACAAGCTGACAGGTAAAGAAGCTCTTATTCGTACCATGCTCGATTACGGATATTCCAAGGCTGCAATCTGTCGTAAATTGAAATGCAATCCTAAAACATTGGATGACCATTTAAAAAGGATGCAATAAGTAATCGGATTTCAAATATAAATTCCTATATTTGCTTGTAGAAATGCATATAAATACCAAGAGCTTAGTGGCGACTTATGTTGTCATCGAGCTCTTTTTTTATGTCCTTTTTCGAGGCGGTAGATGCTGGTAGCTTTGTCAGTGGAATATTGTGGAACGATGTCATGTTTGATGACGGTTTACTTCTTTGGGTAATTGTTCGACAAAAAAGTGGTTGGTAGTATTAATAATTATATGGTATTTGAAAATGGATAGATTATTGACATTAGACCAAATTCGTGTGATATGCGTGTCGTTATTTAGTTCGACATTAGCATATCTGACACCTACCCAAGGCTTCCTTATAGCTTTGGCGGTGATGTTTGCCTTTAATATCTGGTGCGGTATGCGTGCCGATGGCGTGAGTATTATTCGGTGCAAGAATTTCAAGTGGAGTAAGTTTAAGAATGCATTGGCAGAATTGCTCTTGTACCTGGTTATTATTGAGGTAGTGTTCGTCTTCATGGATTCAATAGGTGACGGTGAAAGTGCTCTCATTGTTATAAAGACTATTACATATGTTTTCTCATACGTGTATTTGCAAAACGCATTCAAGAACCTGATTACAGCATACCCGAAGAATAAGGCTTTCCGGATAATCTACCATTTGATAAGGTTTGAGTTCAAGCGTGCGATGCCCTCGCACGTCCAGGAAGTGATTGGAAGAATTGAAAATGAAATTGATAAGGAGGAAGAAAAATGAAAGTATTGATTGACAACGGACATGGTAGTAATACTCCTGGTAAGCGTTCTCCGGACGGCCGGTTAAGGGAGTATGCCTATACCCGTGAGATAGCTGAACGGCTGGTAATGGAGTTAAGGAAGAATGGCATTGATGCTGAGCGTATCGTCAAGGAAGAGATAGATGTTCCACTGGCAGAGAGATGCCGTAGAGCGAACGAGTATAAGGCTTCTGAGGCTATACTTGTTTCTATCCACTGCAATGCTGCCGGTAATGGAAGTGATTGGATGTCTGCCCGTGGTTGGGAAGCGTGGACTTCTGTTGGCAAAACAAAAGCGGATAAGTTGGCGACTTGTCTGTACGAGAATGCCGAATACTGTCTGCCGGGAATGAAGATACGCAAGGACATGACGGATGGAGACCAGGATAAAGAAAGTGGGTTCTACATACTGAAGCATACCAAATGTCCGGCTGTACTTACAGAAAATCTGTTTCAGGACAATAAAAAGGATGTGGAGTTCTTGTTGTCCGAAGAAGGTAAACTGGCAATTGTGAATATGCACGTATGGGGTATTATGAAATATCTGGGACTATGAAAAAGTTACCGTGGATATTAATTGTATTGCTGGTGATTGCTTGTGTGGCAGCTTGGTTTCGTTCGCATGAGCCTCCGGCAGAAGTTCGTGTAGAGACGAAGATTAAGACGGTTGTCAAGGTAGATACGATGCTTATCTCTGCGCCGATGACTGTGTTCTGGCGTTTCGTGCCGGATGATACGACACGGATAGGTGATACCTTGCTTCATCGTAAGCAAGTGATATATAGAGACAGCTCGTATCGGGCTGTGGTGAGCGGATATGTAGACCCTCGGCTGGATAGTATGGTGGTGTATCCGAAGACGGTTTATCAGACAGTGACGAATGATATATACCATCCGGTGGTTGTTAAGTCGAAGAAAAAGCGGTGGGGATTTGGTTTGCAGGCAGGGTATGGCTATCCGGGTGGTTTTTATGTCGGTGGTGGGGTGAGTTATAATTTGTTTATGTGGTAGGGAAACTATACCTTTGTTGCTGTAGTAGTTTTACTTATCATTTTTTGATAAGTGGCCCCGGCTTCCGTCGGGGCTTTTCATATTTATAAAAGAAACGGTATTTGCTTGTTTCAATGAAAACGGAATTGATAGAGAATATAGGTTTTACAAAGGAGGAATACAATGCCAGGACTTTGGGTGAGGATGTTGCCTCCTTTGATGAATTCATAAATGCGATAGTCGCATTTGTGGAAGAAAGTGGCGGCAGTCTGGAGGATGCCGTTGATATGGCGAACGACGCGTATTTTCAATTATAAATGATTATATAAAGTAGCTATGGCAGAAGAAAGTAAATATGCTTACGACGAGGAATCCGTCAAGGCAATAATCGATTGGGCACAAACAGCCCAATTGCCCAAGGAGGTGACATTAAGTGAGGCAGAACATATTTTTGATACCTCCATGTATGTTAATGCGAATATCTGCGATATTAAGCAGCATTACCCGGATGCATTCTATAACCCGGCTATTGACCGGTTATATAGGTTGAAGGAGCATATGGAAGATAATATGTAGGACTGTAGGAGTGTAGGAGACCAATATTAGCCTCCTACATTATTTATTATCTACATATCGGGAAAATCCTCTTGTATCAAGGAGCTTTTTACCCCGAATCTTTTTTGCAAGTATCTCTCTGTAGTAGTAATTGATTTATGCCTGAAGTGCTTTTGGATTTCCCATGTATTAACTCCTGCATTGACCAGTTTTACTCCACCGGTATGTTTGAAGCTGTAAAGCTTGTATCTTTTGCTTAATCCCAGTTTATCCCTGATTCTGTCAAATCTATATCTGAAGGTGTTTTTTCCAAGCTTGTATTTTCCTGGCTGGCCGTCTCGAGAGAAAAGATACCAGTCTTCCGGATAGTTGCCTATCTTCAGCAGGTCATCAAGAGCTTCATAAAGCTGCCTTGGCATGTTGACTGTTTCTGTCAGTCCGTTCTTGCTGATATCTTGACGGATGGTAATGGATGCTGTCTCCAGATTGATGTCACGTATCTGCAGATACAAGCATTCTTTCGGACGGATTGCACAATAGTATTCAAGCTGACATAATAGCAGGAGTTGCGGGTCGTGCTCTCTCATATAGTCAATCAATATATTTCGGATCTTGTCTGGAATTGGGCTTGCCGCTTCGTCTCTTTTCTCACCAAGATTAGGTATATTGGTGACTGGATTGGCTACAACAAGCTTTTTGTGTAGTAAGTAATCGAAAAAAGTATGCAATAACTGCTTGTATTTCAATACTGTCCTGCGACTGACATGTCCAGTTTCGACTATGTGATAAAAAAACTTGTGTATATGTTCTTCTGATATTACACGCACGTTCTTGTTTGCCAAGCACCCTGCTTCCACCCATTCACAGAAGATCCTCAGTTTGGAACAGTAAGTCTGATAGGAGGAATGCGCAAGTTCGGCTTTTTTCAGTTGGAGGAATTCTGAAATGTGCACTCTGATACTGACGGCACCCCTGCTGTCATTGCCCCATCTGTTGACCATGGCTTGATACATGAGCTCGTCTTGATAGGTAACATGGTTTTCAGCGAACGGATCCTCTCCACTGTTGAGTTTGTTTTTGATTGTAGAAATCACTTTCTCGGCATGGGCACGCCTGGCACTTTCCGTTGCCAGTTCCACAAAGCCTTCATAATGCCGGAACCGCTTCATCTCCCCGGTTTGTGGATCCCTCAAGGAATATTCCACATACCATTTTTTTGTTAGATCTCCGCCACAATCCTTTAGCTTGGGCAGGATAAATACTGATTTCTTTCTTGCCATTTTTGCTGTTTTTTGAATTAAGGGTGATGATTTACTAACTCAATAGACAGTTAAATAGACAGTTATTCTTGTTGGACGCTTCCATATACAAAAATAAGTTGTTGAAAATCAACAACTTATTTATTTAAGTCGGGGTAGCGGGATTCGAACCCACGACCCCCTGCTCCCAAAGCAGGTGCGCTAACCGGACTGCGCTACACCCCGAATGCTTTACTTCTGAAAAGCGAGTGCAAAGGTAAAAACAATTCTGATACCAACCAAACATTTAGGCAAGTTTTATGCAATTAAAATTACATTTTCAGATAGAAATCTTTCGTTAAAGCTACATATTCAGGAGTAAACTCATTGTGATTCATCTCAATACAGAGTTTCTCTTCTCTATACTTTTTTGCTTCAAAACCAAAGTTCAGCAATACCCGTCTGCACGGTTTTTCGGGTTTGGTGAAGACTTGCACACGATGCAATGGAAACAACTTATGGTTCCAAGCTGTATCCACAACCGTTTTTTCAGCTTCCGCCGGAATAATAATGCTTACGACTCCTTGCTCTTTAAGCAGAGATGCCGAACGACGGAACAGCAGGTCGTAATTCAAATTGCCCGCATGCCGTGCTGTGCACCTTTGTTCATCAGGACATTTTAGGGCATCTATAAAATAGGGAGGGTTGGAAACGATGAGGTCAAATCTGTTTTCAGGCTGATAATCTCGGAAATCACGACATACGACTTCTACCCTATCAGTCCACGGAGAGCGTGATACATTTTCGGCAGCTTGTCCGGCTGCCGTTGCATCTATCTCGATTGCGGTAATCCGGGCATGCGGATTTCTTTGCGCTAACTGTAAGGCTATTAATCCGGTACCAGTCCCCACATCCAGTATGCGCTCAGCTCCATCTGCCGGTGCCCATGCTCCGAGGAGTACGCCATCCGTGCCTACCTTCATGGCGCATTTGTCATGAAATATGGTAAATTGTTTGAACTTGAAAGATGATTTCGTCATGTTTATCTTCTTTAATTGGGATCAAAAATAATCAAAGCCTGCATATTTGTCACAAAATTGGCACTGTTTTTGTCTTTTTAAAGGATGAGAACGTCTATTTATGAAGAAATAGCTTAACTTTGCGGGCGCTTTATTGGCCTGCCAATATGACATAAACTAAAAAGAAAGAAATGAAAAAAAGAAATTACCTGAGTGATGTCGAAGATAGAAACGGAAACGCTTTCTCTGTAATTGCTGATTTTGAGGGGAATGAGGAACAATTGATGGACATTGAGGTAGAAGAGGTCTTACCAATATTGCCTCTTCGAAATATGGTATTGTTCCCTGGGGTGTTTATGCCGGTATCTGTAGGAAGAACATCTTCCCTTAAATTGGTGCGTGAAGCAGAAAAGAAAAAATCTTATATAGCTGTTGTATGCCAAAAGGTGGCTGAAACAGAAACACCTATGCTTGATGATTTGCATACTATCGGTACGGTTGCCAAGATAGTACGCGTGCTTGAAATGCCAGACCAGACGACTACTGTCATCCTGCAAGGCTCCAAACGTATGGAACTGAAGGAGATTACGGATACGACTCCTTATCTGAGGGGACGGATAGCTACGCTGAATGAAGAACTTCCGGACAAGAATGATAAGGAGTTTCATGCATTGGTAGAGGCATGCAAGGACTTGACCGTACGCTACATCAAGTCCTCCGATATGTTTCCTCAAGATTCGGCATTTGCCATCAAGAACATCACCAATCCCATGTTTTTGGTAGACTTTATCTGTACGAACCTCCCGCTCAAGAAAGACGAAAAGATAGAATTGCTCCGTATCGACTCTTTGCGGGCGCGTACCTATCGCCTGCTCGAGATTCTGAATCGTGAAGTTCAGCTTGCCGAAATCAAAGAGTCTATCCAGATGCGTGCACGCGAGGATATAGACCAACAACAGCGTGAGTATTTCCTGCAGCAGCAGATTAAAACCATTCAAGACGAACTGGGTGGTGGCGGTCAGGAGCAGGAGATAGAGGAAATGCGCAAGAAAGCGGAGACAGTCAAATGGAATGAAGAGGTGAAGGCCTCTTTCTTAAAAGAGGTGGACAAGTTAGAACGCACCCATCCCCAGTCTCCCGACTACAGCGTGCAGCTGAATTATCTGCAGACGATGCTTAGCTTGCCATGGGGTATTTATACAGCTGATAATCTGAGTCTTGCCAATGCGGAAAAGACACTGAATAAAGACCATTATGGTTTGGAGAAAGTGAAAGAACGCATTCTGGAACACCTGGCCGTATTGAAGTTGAAGGGCGATATGAAATCTCCCATCATCTGCCTATATGGCCCTCCGGGTGTAGGAAAAACCTCTTTGGGTCGTTCCATTGCTGCTGCTTTGAAGCGTAAGTACATCCGTATGTCGTTGGGTGGCGTGCATGATGAAGCCGAGATTCGCGGTCATCGCAAAACTTATATCGGTGCCATGCCAGGACAGATTATCAAAAATCTGATAAAGGCAGGCTCCTCCAATCCGGTATTTATCCTGGACGAAATAGACAAGGTGAGTGCCGACCGCCAGGGAGACCCCTCCTCTGCCCTCCTCGAAGTCCTTGACCCAGAACAGAATACTACATTCCATGATAACTTTTTGGACGTGGACTATGATTTGTCCAAAGTGATGTTCGTCGCTACTGCCAACAATCTGAATACCATCCCCGGACCGTTGTTGGACCGTATGGAGCTGATTGAAGTAAGCGGCTATATCACGGAAGAAAAGATTGAGATTGCCCGCCGTCATCTGGTTCCGAAGGAACTGGAGGCAAACGGTATGAAAAAGAATGATATCAAGATTCCGAAGAACACGCTGGAAGCCATTATAGAGAATTATACTCGTGAGAGCGGTGTGCGCGAACTGGAAAAGAAAATCGGAAAGATACTCCGTAAATCTGCACGCCAATATGCTACGGACGGTTATTTTGCGAAGACCGAAATCAAACCGGGAGACTTGTATGAATTTCTGGGGGCACCCGAATATACCCGTGATAAGTATCAGGGTAATGAGTACGCAGGAGTAGTGACCGGTCTGGCGTGGACTGCCGTAGGTGGTGAAATACTTTTCGTGGAAACTAGCCTGAGCCGTGGTAAGGGCGGACGTTTGACATTGACCGGCAATTTGGGTGATGTAATGAAAGAGTCGGCCATGCTGGCATTGGAATATATCAAGGCGCATGCCTCCCTGCTGAATCTTGACGAAGAGATTTTTGATAACTGGAACATCCATGTCCATGTGCCCGAAGGCGCCATTCCAAAGGACGGTCCGTCTGCCGGTATCACGATGGCGACTTCCCTCGCTTCTGCCCTCACCCAGAAAAAGGTAAAGGCCAATCTTGCTATGACGGGAGAGATAACCCTTCGCGGTAAGGTACTTCCGGTAGGAGGCATCAAGGAGAAGATACTGGCAGCCAAGCGTGCAGGCATCAAGGAGATTATCTTGAGCGACGAAAACCGCAAGAATATAGAAGAGATACAGGATATATATCTGAAAGGACTGACTTTCCATTATGTGAAAGATATTAAGGAAGTGTTTGCCATTGCGCTGACTGATGAAAAAGTAGCCGATGCCATCGACTTGTCCGTAAAGAAAGAAAAGACTGAAAAGAAAGAGGAATGACATTCGAGTTACAATATACAGACAGCAAGACCAATGCACGTGCCGGACTGATTACTACTGGCCACGGGCAGATTGAGACACCTATCTTTATGCCGGTAGGTACAGTGGGAACAGTGAAAGGCGTGCATCTGCCTGAACTGAAAGGGGACATAAAGGCGCAGATAATATTGGGTAATACCTATCATCTTTATCTGCGTCCGGGACTGGAAGTGATAGAGAAAGCCGGTGGACTGCATAAGTTCAACGGCTTTGACCGTCCTATGTTGACAGACAGTGGCGGCTTCCAGGTATTTTCGTTGTCCGGTATCCGCAAGTTGCGTGAAGAAGGTGCGGAATTCCGTTCGCACATCGACGGTAGCAAGCACATCTTTACCCCGGAGAAAGTGATGGATATAGAACGTACTATCGGTGCAGACATCATGATGGCCTTTGACGAATGTCCTCCGGGGGATTCGGACTACGAATATGCCAAAAAATCACTGGGATTGACGCATCGCTGGCTAGACCGCTGTATCAAGCGTTTCAACGAAACAGAACCGAAGTACGGTTATCAGCAATCCTTATTTCCCATTGTGCAGGGTTGCGTTTATCGCGACCTCCGTGAGCAGTCGGCAGAGTTTGTTGCCTCCAAAGGTGCTGACGGCAATGCCATTGGTGGTCTGGCTGTGGGCGAGCCTGTAGACAAGATGTACGAGATGATTGAGTTGGTGAACGGGATTCTTCCCAAGGACAAACCTCGCTATCTAATGGGAGTCGGGACTCCGGTAAACATCCTGGAAGGCATTGAACGCGGTGTCGACATGTTCGACTGTGTGATGCCTACTCGAAACGGACGCAACGGCATGTTATTTACCAAAGACGGCATCATGAACATGCGCAACAAAAAATGGGAAATGGATTTCTCTCCCATTGAAGCAGACGGTGCCTCCTATGTAGATACCATGTACAGCAAGGCGTACTTGCGCCATCTGTTCCATGCACAGGAGTTGCTTGCCATGCAGATAGCATCCATCCACAACTTGGCCTTCTACCTATGGCTGGCGGGCGAAGCACGCAAGCATATCATTGCAGGCGACTTTGCTACCTGGAAACCAATGATGGTGAAACGCGTATCGACAAGATTATGAGAAGAAAGAACTGGAGGATATGGAAGAATGTAAAGCTGCTGAGAGGTAAATTCCTGAAGCGGCTGGACTGGTACATCATAAAGAAGTTCCTGGGTACATATGTCTTTGCCATTGCATTGATTATCTCCATTGCTGTGGTGTTCGACTTCAACGATAAGATGGACCGTTTTATGTCTCATGAAGCACCGTGGAACGCGATTGTCTTTGATTATTACTTGAACTTCATCCCCTACTTTGCCAATCTGTTCAGTCCGCTGTTTGTGTTTATTGCCGTAATCTTCTTTACTTCCAAACTGGCGGAGAACTCAGAAATCATCGCCATGTTCTCTACGGGAATGAGTTTCAAGCGTATGCTGCGTCCTTACATGGTGTCTGCAGCAATCATTGCGGTAGTGACATTCTGCCTCGGGTCCTATGTCATTCCCAAAGGCAGTGTGACACGTATTAATTTTGAGGACAAGTACTACAAACCCCGCAAGGCGAATACGGCACGGAATATCCAGCTGGAAGTGGATTCGGGAGTAATTGCCTATATCGAACGTTTTGAAGACTACAGCAAGACCGGCTATCGTTTTTCTTTGGACAAGTTCAACGACAAGCAACTGGTCTCCCACCTGACGGCCCGTTCCATTACTTACGACACGACGGCCGTACATAAGTGGAAAATCAAGGATTATATGATTCGCCAGATGGATGGCATGAAAGAGAGTATCATAAAAGGAGACCGCATAGATACCACTCTGTTCATGGAGCCTGCCGACTTCCTGATTATGAAGAACCAGCAGGAAATGTTGACCAGCCCTCAGCTGAGCGAGTACATCAGCAGGCAGCGGCAACGTGGCTTTGCCAATATTAAGGAATTTGAGATAGAGTATCACAAACGCATTGCCATGTCGTTTGCCTCCTTTATCCTGACCTTGATCGGAGTGTCTTTGTCTTCCAAGAAAACGAAAGGCGGAATGGGATTGCATTTGGGCATCGGTCTGGCATTGAGTTTCTCTTATATTCTGTTTCAGACCATTGCTTCCACATTTGCCGTGAACGGCAATATGCCTCCGGTCATCGCAGTGTGGATACCGAACGTAATGTATGCCTTCATTGCATTCTATCTATATAGGAAAGCACCGAAATAAGTATTCCAAACCTCTGCTTTAGCCTGCTCAAGTTAAGGTTTAGCATACTAAAGTAGAGGTTTAGGATGCTTGCCTTCGGAAAGCCATAAAAATAAGAATCCCCTCCCACTCTTGCGTTGTGCAAGTGCGGGAGGGGCTTTTTGTTGTATTCATTTCCTCTTTTGTTCTGTTCCCCTTTTTGCCGGAAAGAGATGCCGGGTTTCGGGGAACAACCCTCACTTTCATCTTACAGGTTCTTTAAGTCGCTGTCGTATGCACCGAGCATCGACAAGCTTAATTCAAGTAAGCGGAAAGTTCTGCAGCAGAGATGTTTTTGGCAATAATTACACCATTATCATCCAGTAAATAGTTAGTAAATCCGCGGCCCAAGCGATACTTCTTGAAGAGGCCGGAATATTCGCCTTTAGTTTCCACGAAACAAGTGGGCGTAACTATTTGGTCCTTACGGATGGTTTCCTCAAAGATTGACTGATACTCATCGAATGAAACTGAAACCATCTTCACATTCTTGTGGGTAGTAGAGCGAAGCGCATTGCTCAAACTTGCGTTCTGCATCCGGGATTGCGCGTCGTAACTTGCCCAAAAGCTGAGCAACACATACTTTCCTTTCAAATCGGAAAGGTCGGTTTGGGATTGCTCTGCCGACATGGATTGGATTTTAAAATCCGGGGCCATGTCACCCACATTCAAACCTCCGGTAGGTTTGTCTTTTTCTACAAAAGAAGTCAAGGAACTTATTAGTAATACAACAAAAATCCATTTTGCATATTTCATGCGGCACGGTTTTGGTTAATACTATCCGGGACTGTCCTTCAACAGTGATTTCTTCCCGGAACATCGTCTTCTCAAAGCTTGAAATGGGAAGGAACCCATTGATATTCAAAACTTTTAATTCTGAAATCGGTTGCAAAGGTAAGTAATTCTTAAACAAACTTCCAAATAAACAAGCATTTTTCTCACTTTTTAGGGGTACATTTTTATGTTATTTAGCATAAATAGCGGGAATTTTCCTTACTTTTGTAGCCTATTATTCTATCAAAAAGATGACTTATGCAACCATTGAACACTGAACTTATCCTGATACGTATTACGGGTGAAGACCGTCCAGGACTGACAGCTTCCGTGACAGAAATTCTGGCTAAATATGACGCTACCATTCTGGATATCGGCCAGGCAGACATTCACAATACCCTTTCATTGGGCATTTTGTGCAAGACGGAAGAACAACACTCTGGGTTTATTATGAAAGAACTGCTTTTCAAGGCTTCCTCCTTGGGAGTGACTGTCCGTTTCTACCCCATTACTGCCAAAGAGTACGAGAATTGGGTGAATATGCAGGGAAAGAACCGCTATATTCTTACTTTATTGGGGCGTAAGTTGTCTGCCCGTCAAATATCCTCCGTTACCCGTATTCTTGCAGAGCAAGGCATGAATATCGATGCCATCAAGCGCCTTACAGGACGTATCCCGCTGGACGAGTGCGAATCACATACGCGTGCCTGCATCGAGTTTTCCGTTCGCGGCACTCCGAAAGACCGTATTGCCATGCAAGAGCAGTTGATGAAACTGGCAACAGAGCTGGAAATGGATTTCTCTTTCCAGTTGGACAACATGTACCGCCGAATGCGCCGCCTCATTTGCTTCGATATGGACTCTACGCTGATTGAAACCGAAGTGATTGACGAACTGGCCATACGTGCAGGTGTGGGTGACCAGGTAAAGGCTATTACCGAACGTGCCATGCGTGGTGAGATAGATTTCATTGAGAGTTTTCGCGAACGAGTGGCTTTGTTGAAAGGATTGGATGAATCTGTGATGCAGGAGATTGCAGAGAACCTTCCCATTACGGAAGGTGTGGATCGCCTGATGTATGTTTTGAAAAAATACGGCTATAAGATAGCTATTCTTTCTGGAGGTTTTACCTACTTCGGGCAATACCTCCAGAAGAAGTACAGTATAGACTATGTGTATGCCAACGAGCTGGAAATAGAAGATGGTAAACTGACCGGTCGCTATCTCGGTGATGTAGTAGACGGTAAGCGTAAGGCGGAATTACTGCGTTTGATAGCCCAGGTGGAGAAAGTGGATATTGCACAGACTATTGCTGTGGGCGACGGTGCCAACGACCTGCCCATGCTGGGAATTGCCGGCCTTGGAATTGCTTTCCATGCAAAGCCCAAAGTAGTTGCCAATGCCAAGCAATCCATCAACACCATCGGCTTAGATGGTGTACTTTACTTTCTGGGATTCAAGGATTCATACATTGATATTCCCCGTTGAAGGCAGATGTTTGAAATAAATTTGCAGGCCCTTTAGACAATTATTGTCCCAAGGGCTCATTTTTTCACTGTAAGAATCTATTTTATAAGTCTTTTTCCTATCTTTGTACTCAAATTTAAAAGAGATACATGAAGTTTTCAGAACTACATTTGAATGGCAATGTGCTAGAGGCACTGGATGCCATGCGCTTTGAAGAGTGCACCCCTATACAAGAAAAATCAATACCCGTCATACTCGAAGGTCGAGATTTAATAGCAGTGGCACAAACCGGAACAGGAAAAACGGCTGCATATTTGTTGCCTATATTGAACAAGCTTTCAGAGGGTGGACATCCAGCCGATGCCATCAACTGCATTGTCATGGCTCCTACCCGTGAATTGGCACAACAGATAGACCAACAGATGGAAGGTTTTTCTTATTTCATGCCGGTTTCCAGCGTGGCCGTGTATGGTGGTAATGACGGAATACTGTTTGAGCAGCAGAAAAAAGGGTTGACACTGGGTGCTGATGTCGTTATTGCTACCCCGGGGCGTTTGATAGCCCATCTTAGCCTTGGCTATGTAGACCTTTCCCGTGTCTCTTATTTTATTCTGGACGAAGCAGACCGGATGCTGGACATGGGATTTTATGACGATATTATGCAGATTGTCAAATTCCTCCCTAAAGAGCGGCAGACAATCATGTTCTCTGCCACCATGCCTGCTAAGATACAACAGTTGGCTGGTAACATTCTGAACAACCCTGCCGAAGTGAAACTGGCAGTTTCTAAGCCGGCGGAAAAGATTGTGCAGGCTGCATACATTTGCTATGAGAACCAGAAACTGGGGATTATCCGCAGTCTGTTTGCAGAGGGGACGCCGGAACGTGTTATCATCTTTGCTTCTTCCAAACTGAAGGTGAAGGAAATGACCAAAGCCTTGAAGCAGATGAAACTGAACGTTGGGGAAATGCATTCCGATTTGGAGCAGGCACAGCGCGAAGAAGTAATGTACGAGTTCAAGGCAGGACGTATCAATATCCTGGTAGCTACGGATATTGTTGCGAGAGGTATTGATATCGATGACATCCGTCTGGTGATAAACTATGACGTTCCCCACGACAGTGAAGATTATGTACACCGTATCGGACGTACGGCGCGTGCCAACAATGATGGCGTAGCCATCACCTTCGTTTCCGAGAAGGAGCAAAGTAATTTTAAGAATATTGAAAAGTTTCTGGATAGGGATATCTATAAGATACCGATTCCCGAAGAGCTGGGTGAAGCACCCGAATACAAGCCGAGAGCATCTGGTGGAAGGAAACGAGGTAGCCATGATAGCGGACGTAAGCCAGAAGGAAACAGGAACAGTCGCAATAGTAATAAAGGTGGCAAGCCTAGAAATAAGCGCCCGCAGAACAGCGGCGAGAAGAAATAGAAAAAGCGGATTTATTCTGCTTTTTCTATATTCATAGTATTGTCAAAACCAATAATCATATTTACCAGATTGTATACAGAACTTTCGGGTATGCCGAGAGTTGCCTGGTAATGGTACCCTCTGTCATCCACACCCATGAAATTCATATCGGCAAGAATGGTCTGATTCAGCACCTCGGCAGGGAATATATCCGTAAACATCTTTTTGGTGATATCCTGGCCGTAAAGTATTTTCTTCCCTTCGTATACACAGATATGGATTACATTATCATAATACACATTGTCCACGTTGATACCATTCTCGGAATAAGAAGTCTTGAAAACCTTCATTTTTGAGGGATTGATATACACATATCCCCTATATCTTACATTCTTGTATGTCACAATGCTGTCTTTCTTTATTACTTCCGGAGTAGTAGAGATAACCTCTACTTCGTGGCTGGTGAAAGCCAATGAATCTTCCTCATTTTCTGATTTATGCAGTTTGATTACTTCGCCGGCCAGCGAGCGGAACCAAAAGCTATATTCCGTTTGCCGGTCTATCTTATAGGCCACCGGTTCATTGCTGTATATGTAGATTGTATCGTGAACTACCTTGAAAGGTACGGGAATGCTTTGCGAATTGGCATAATATACAGTATCTCCCTCAATGCGAATTAACGGCATCTCTGTTTCATCGTTCACCCAAATGCCTTGCAACAGCTGTTTTGCAGTGAGGTCTTCCTTTACGAAAACCTCCCCTTTTTGTTTGTTGCTGCATGATGCCAATGAGACAACAAATACAATGAGAATCGCACTTCCTTTTATCGTCATAGCGTCTCTGTTTCTTTCTTTTGTTTTTTCTGCAACTTCATTTTCCGATACAATGATAGGTGAAACCTTGTTCTTCCATATCTTTCTTATCGTAAATATTACGTCCGTCCAATATCAGCGGTCGCTTCATGGTCTTTTTGATGACTGCCCATGAAGGCAAGCGGAATTCTTTCCACTCAGTCACCAGCATCAATGCATCTGCATCCAATGCAGCATCGTACATATCTGTTGCATAATAAATGCTCTCACCTATACGGCATCGGCATTCGTTCATGGCAGCCGGGTCGTAGACACGTACTTTGCAACCTGCTTTCAACAGCTTGTCAATCAATACCAAGGCCGGGGCTTCGCGCATGTCGTCTGTTTCGGGTTTAAAGGCCAATCCCCAAATGGCGATAGTCTTTCCATTCAAATCATCATTGAAATGCTTCTGCAGCTTTTCGAATAAGACACTTTTCTGTTTGTCGTTCACTTCTTCTACAGCATGGAGTACACGCATTTTGTAACCGTTCAGTTCGGCCGTCTTAATCAATGCCTTGACGTCTTTAGGGAAGCACGAGCCACCGTAACCTATTCCCGGATAGAGGAATTTGCGTCCGATGCGGGTATCCGAGCCAATGCCATTGCGCACCATGTTTACATCTGCCCCCACCAATTCGCACAAATTGGCAATATCGTTCATGAAGCTGATACGGGTGGCAAGCATGGAGTTAGCTGCATACTTTGTCATTTCTGCAGAAGGGATGTCCATAAAGATGACGCGGAAATTATTCAGCAGGAACGGTTTGTAGAGTTTGCTCATAACTTTCTTCGCACGGTCGGACTTCACTCCCACCACTACACGGTCGGGACTCATGAAATCGTTGATGGCATTACCTTCTTTCAGAAATTCGGGATTCGAAGCGACATCAAATTCAACATTCACCCCTCTCTTATCAAGCTCTTCTTGAATAATAGCTTGCACTTTCTCGGCGGTACCTACGGGAACGGTACTTTTGGTTACCACCAACACGTATTTCTGCATATTGCGTCCGATGGTGCGGGCAACTTCCAGCACATAACTCAAGTCGGCACTGCCATCTTCATCGGGTGGTGTGCCTACGGCACTGAACACCACTTCCACCTCATTCAGGCAGCTCTCCAGAGACGTGGTGAATCGCAGGCGCCCTGCTTTCACATTCCTGCTAATCATTTCTTCCAGTCCATTTTCATAGATAGGGATAATGCCCTTTTTCAGTGACTCAATCTTTTCACTGTTCGTGTCTACGCAAATAACATTGACACCAATTTCCGCAAAGCAGGTTCCGGTTACCAAACCGACGTATCCTGTACCGACAATGGCTATTTTCATATTTTATTCATAATAGACCGCATCTTTAAACGATACGGCATGTCCGTCTTTATCTGACAATAGAAGCTGTTCCGCAGCAACGGGCCATTCAATGCCGATGCTTTCATCGTCAAAACGGATGGATGCCTCGGATTGCGGTGCATATACGTTGTCTACCTTGTAAGTAAAGACAGCTTCATCACTCAGCACCAGAAAACCGTGGGCAAAGCCACGCGGAATGAAGAACTGTCTCTTATTCTCCTCACTCAGTTCCACACTGACGTGCTTTCCGAAAGTGGGAGAAGATTTTCTTAAATCGACAGCCACATCCAGTACCTTTCCTTTTATGACACGTACCAGTTTAGCCTGGCTGCAATCACCCTTTTGGTAATGCAGACCACGTAATACCCCGAAAGAGGACTTGGACTCATTATCTTGAATGAAGTGAACATCTCCGACATGTGCACGGAACTCTTCTTCCTTAAATGCTTCCATAAAATATCCGCGGGCATCGTGGAATACTTTCGGCTCAATCAGCCATACACCATCAATCTCTGTTTGTATATAGTTCATTTTCTTAAAATGTTTTATGTACTTTCAGTTGGAATCCGAAATTGTCTCCATATATCTCCCCCATATCCAATGCAAGGGATGCGTTGAAGCACCAGCCTTTCCATTTGCGGGGAGTATAGTAAAACGATGCAAAAGTAGAAAAATTTTCTAATATATCAGGTATCGGACGGTGAGGAGTTCCCCAAGTTCTGCTGTGGGACAATTTTGCTATGTATCTCCACTCACTGCCGATGTCACCGCTCCATCCCAGATGCAAGGCCTTAACGCGATTGTATTTGAAACTCATATTGCCATCCTTATTATAGATAGGCGATGCTATCAACGGATTGGCTATCGCCATACCCCAATGTACCCACCCTGGGTAGTAACCGTTGTTGTAATAGTTGTCGGCGCCTCCGGTCTTATTTACTACGGAATTCTGCAAACCGTGCAGAGGACCGCTCATGTTGGTCGTTTGGAGATATTCGATAACGATTCCATTGATAGCCTGGGTATGGTTGGATTTATATTCCACCCCCCATAAGCCATCCCATCCGTTGAGTTTGGCCATAGCGGAAAAGTCGTCGAAGTGATTGTCCAGATAGGCGCTGATGGAGAAATCTTCCTTAGGACGATAAGTCATTTTGACATATTCGCTGCCCAGAAAATTGCCTTGGAAAGCCAGATGTTCACCTACCGGTCCGTCTTCACGCCCGTGGCCGGGGAAGAATACGCGTATGTAATCCTTCCATCCGTTGCCCAAGTCCCCCGGTTCGGCTCCTCCAATCTTATATCCTCCGAATTGGGTGTCGAGAGTCATTCCGAGTTCCAACTGCCATTTTCCTTCGGGTATGCCGATACGCAGAAACCCTTCTTTATGATGATATTTGATGTTCTTGGTATACCAGTATTTCTCTCCGACTTGTTCCCGTTGGTATTTATTGTCTGTAAACCACCCGTACGAGATTTCTCCTTTCAGGCCTAAACGGGGCAGCAACTGTACATACTCGGGTATACCTATCTGTACCTGTGGAATGGGACGTGCATTGCCCGACCAGGTCATGCCGCCACTGCTCAGTTCTTGATTCAGTAATGGGGAATTCCGTTCTTTACTGCCGACAAAGAATCCGAACCATTTATAGCGGATGTCTACATAAGCCTGTTGTACAATGAAGGAAGTAGTGAATCCCGCTACCGCTGCCACATCTAGTGCTTCCTCAAATCTCCATTTTCCAAGTTCGCGTTTATGGGATATACCCCCACGCATGTAAGTGTTGTTGTCAAGCGAAGTGAGTCCTTGCTGGTTGCTGACCTGCCAAAGAGGGGTATTTGCACCAGTATGCAGAGTTACTCCATATTCCAAGAATGAAGACAATTGCTGTGCCAGCATCGTGCTCTTTCCTACAGACAAGAAAACCATCAGACAGAAGATAATACGCATAATAGTTTTAGTTAAATATTTAGGTTTGTATACTCTTACAAGGGCAATTATCCTTCTATTCTTGGCGAGCATAGTAAAACTATACAAAAGTAGAAATTTTTCTGGTAAAAAACCTCTTTCCTTATCGAAATACCTCTTGAAAATGCATTTTCAAGAGGCAGTGTTTATAATTTTTTAGTAAGAAAAAAAGCTCTGAAACTGGCGTATATCCGATATTTCCGCTACTTTTGTAGCATGATTGAATTAGCACAACATATAGAAATATTGTTATTGGAGAACGATTGTGTCATTGTTCCCGGCTTGGGAGGATTTGTAGCCCATTATACGTCGGCAATGAGAGTAGCGGAAGAAAATATTTTTCTGCCTCCTACCCGTATCATCGGCTTTAATCCTCAATTGAAGATGAATGACGGATTACTTGTACAATCTTACATGGCTGTCTATGATACCGACTTTTCCGATGCTACGCGGATTGTAGAAAAAAAAGTGTCGTATATAGTCACTGCTCTTCATGAAGAAGGCAAGGTGGATTTGCCCAACATTGGCGAATTGCGTTACTCCATTCACGGCACTTATGACTTTGCTCCCTATGACCACAAGATAACTACTCCCTACTTATATGGGCTGGATAGTTTTGAAATACAGGAACTGGCAGAACTGAAGAAACCGTACATGGAAAAGACCGTCCGTTATTCTGTTCCAGTTGTGCCGGAAGACAAAAAGCGAAAGTTTGAGATTAAATTTAACCGTTCCTATTTGCTGAATGCAGTTGCCATGGTTGCAGTGGTCGCCTTGTTTTTCTTTTTGTCTACACCGATAGAGAATACAGAAGTGATTGAAGGAAATTATGCGCAACTACTTCCGAATGAACTTTTCGAGATGATAGAAAAGGAATCACTTGCCATTAATCCGATTGTTGTCAGCCAGAAGGCCGACATTCCGAAAGCGTCGGCTCAAACACACACGAGGCTGCAGGCAAAGAAAGAGGTAGTTCCGGTTATTCTCCAACCTAAGCAACAGACGGCAGAAGTGTCCTCTGCATCTGCAACAACAAAAAGTGAAGTTCAAAAGACAACTATAGAGAGTGTAGCTCCGTTACTTGTCTCCGCAAAGAAATACCATGTCATCATTGCCAGTGTAGGTACAGAGAAGGATGCCGAAGCAATGGCAAAGCAACTGATTGAAAAAGGTTATCCTCATGCAAAAGCAATCGTTGGCAATGGTAAAATGCGTGTCAGCATTAAGTCTTGCGATACAGAAACAGAAGCATATCAGGAGTTGAACAGAGTTCGCCAGAATAAAACGTATAAGAACGCTTGGGTATTAAAGAAGTAGAAAGTAATCTACCCTTGCCTTATTTTTTAATTCTTTAATTTTTTAACTATCATGAAGCGTATCCGTTGTCCTAAATGTGAGAATTACCTAACATTCGATGAAACCAAGTATACCGAAGGCCAATCGCTGGTCTTTGTATGCGACCAGTGTAAGAAGCAGTTCAGTATCCGTTTAGGCAAATCAAAGATGAAAGCCCCTCAAAAAGAAGAACGTCCGGATGAAGCAGAGTTTAAAGAAGCCTTTGGCAGCATCACGGTCATTGAGAATGTGTTTGGTTTTAAGCAGGTGCTTCCATTGCAGGAAGGTGACAATATCATAGGCCGGCGTTGCGTGGGGAATGTTATAGAAGTACCGATTGAGACTTCGGATATGAGTATGGATCGGCGTCACTGTATCATTAATGTAAAGAACAATAAGCAGGGAGCGTTGATTTATACCTTACGCGATGCTCCCAGCCTGACGGGAACTTTCCTTAATAATGAAATTTTGGGTGACAAAGACCGCATTCGCATTGACGATGGAGCCATCGTAACCATTGGCGCCACTACTTTTATATTGCGGGCAGCAGAGCAGGAAAATCTTTAGACGAAAAAGAAAACTGTGGCTTAATATTTTCCATCAACTGTGGCATAAACAAGCAGACCGTACAAAAACTCCTTTTGTACGGTCTGCTTGTTTATGCCACAGGAATGAAAGAATACCTTTTATAGTATTCCTGCATACCTCTTTCTTGGATGGATTTTAAGAAGCAAGACTAACACAGCAGTATGAATACAAAGATTCGGATTATTTTGTTTCTCCAAGTAAAATTTCTACTTTTGTGTTCGATAACGGTTAATAAAATTGAAAACAGTTATCAAGTCTATTATATTCACAATCAACACCATATAGATATAATGAATAGAAAGTAATATTTTTAGATACTTAAAGCACAAAAAGATGAAAAACTTTATGGACGAAAACTTCTTGTTGCAAACAGAAACAGCACAGAAGTTGTATCACGAGCATGCGGCTAAGATGCCGATTATCGACTATCATTGTCACCTGATTCCTCAAATGGTGGCGGAAGATTATCAATTTAAGTCACTGACTGAAATCTGGTTGGGAGGTGACCACTACAAGTGGCGTGCTATGCGTACCAATGGTGTGGACGAACGCTTCTGTACCGGTAAGGATACTACAGATTGGGAAAAGTTTGAGAAGTGGGCCGAAACTGTACCTTATACTTTCCGTAATCCGCTGTACCACTGGACTCATCTTGAATTGAAGACTGCTTTTGGAACCGATAAGATTCTGAATCCTCAAACAGCTCGTGAAATTTATGATGAATGTAATGAGAAGCTGAAACTGCCCGAATATTCTGCCCGTGGCATGATGCGCCGCTATCACGTGGAAGTGGTTTGTACTACGGATGACCCTATTGATTCTTTGGAACATCATATTAAAACACGAGAAAGCGGCTTTGAAATCAAAATGCTGCCCACTTGGCGTCCAGACAAGGCAATGGCAGTGGAAGTTCCTGCCGATTTCCGCATATACGTAGAAAAATTGGCCGAAGCGAGCGATGTAGCTATTTCCAGTTTTGACGATATGGTTGTAGCCTTGCGTAAACGTCACGATTTCTTCGCAGAACAAGGTTGTAAACTGTCTGACCACGGAATTGAAGAATTCTATGCCGAAGATTATAGAGAAGCAGAGATTAAGGTTATATTTAATAAAGTATATGGCGGTGCCGAATTGACGAAAGAAGAAATTCTGAAATTCAAATCGGCCATGCTGGTTGTGTTTGGCGAAATGGATTGGGAGAAAGGTTGGACACAACAGTTTCATTATGGTGCTATTCGCAACAATAACAGTAAGATGTTCAAGCTATTAGGACCTGATACCGGTTTTGATTCCATTGGCGAATTTACTACAGCAAAAGCCATGGCAAAATTCCTCGACCGTTTAAACTCCAATGGTAAACTGACCAAAACTATTCTTTATAACTTGAATCCATGCGCTAATGAAGTAATTGCCACTATGCTGGGCAACTTTCAAGATGGGACGATTGCCGGTAAGATTCAATTCGGTTCCGGTTGGTGGTTCCTCGACCAAAAGGACGGTATGGAAAAGCAGATGAATGCCCTTTCTGTATTAGGCTTGTTAAGCCGATTTGTTGGTATGCTGACCGATTCCCGTTCCTTCCTCTCCTATCCGCGTCATGAATATTTCCGCCGTACATTGTGCAATCTTGTAGGCCGTGATGTGGAAAATGGTGAAATTCCTGTCTCCGAGATGGAACGCGTAAACCAGATGATTGAAGATATCAGCTATTATAATGCCAAGAATTTCTTCCAATTCTAACAGCAATAGTAAGCTATAAGTCATGCAGTTTAACTCATAACTTATAGCTTATCTAATATTTCTTTGATACTATCCAATTGTATAAAATTAGGATGTCGTATTTCCCCTTCATGTTGCTCGTATGCCCAAGTCACGTTGTATGGTACATGAGCAGCATACCCCCCAAGTTCCAATACCGGAAGTATGTCTGATTTTACAGAATTACCTATCATCAGGAGTTTTTCAGGCAGACAGCCCAATGTTTCAATCAGCCTCCGGTAATCATCGATTTTCTTGTCACTCATGATTTCGATATGATGGAAATATTCTTGCAGTCCGGAGGCTCCTATTTTCCTTTTCTGGTCGAACAAGTCCCCCTTAGTGGCCAACACCAATTTATACTTCCCATGAAGTGACGATATGGTCTCTTTCACGCCTTCCAGCAGTATGACCGGTTTCTGCAGTAGTTCTTGTCCCCATCCTATTACTTCCTCTATAAGATGTATACTTCCGTTTCCGTCTGTCACTTTGCAGATGGTTTCAGTCATACTGAGCATTATACTCTTCAGTCCGTAGCCATACATGTGCAGATTCTTCATTTCTGTTTCGAAAAAACTTTGTGATATGGATGAAGCGGGCAGATACTGCCTTAAAAGGTTACAGAATTTGTGTTCGAACTCCTGAATATAAAGTTCGCTTTCCCACAGTGTATCATCAGCATCAAAAGCTATGAATTCAATTTTATCTTTCATGAATGGTCGTTTTTATAAAATTGCCCAAAGATACGGAGTATTCCATATAAATGAAAAGATAAATAGCGATAAATAGGAAGTTAATACTTTGTCTGCAGCTTATTAATATCGTGTTTGCAAGAAATTAATATCTTGCAAACACGATATTAATTTTCTATTTTTGCACTTATTTTTTCATTTAATGCATAAATTTTAATCGTTACAAAGGATGATGACATCACCCCACCCCACTTCCAAAGGTTTCAACAGAGCCTTTTGGGTAAGTAGTACAGTAGAACTGTTCGAACGCATGGCATATTATGCCGTATTTATTATTCTTACCATTTATCTTTCCAACATTTTAGGTTTCAATGATTTTGAGTCAAGCATGATTTCCGGCTTGTTTTCGGGAGGACTCTATCTGTTGCCTATCTTTACGGGCGCATATGCCGATAAGATAGGTTTCCGAAAGTCAATGATTATTGCTTTCTCATTACTATCCATCGGATATTTGGGCTTGGGACTGCTTCCTACCCTGCTGGAAGCTGCCGGTCTGGTGAAGTATGGTGAGATAACCCGTTTTTCCGGATTGCCGGACAGTAATGACCGCTGGATGATTGTCCCTGTATTGTTTGTTATCATGGTGGGAGGTTCGTTCATCAAGTCTATTATATCGGGATCGGTGGCTAAGGAAACAACAGAGGCTACCCGTGCACGCGGTTATTCCATCTTCTATATGATGGTGAATATAGGCGCATTTACCGGAAAAACGGTGGTCGATCCTCTACGAAATGTTATCGGTGAGCAAGCTTATATTTATATCAATTACTTCTCGGCTGTCATGACGTTGTTAGCATTATCGGCTGTCATCTTATTGTATAAATCGGCACATACAGCAGGTGAAGGAAAAAGCATGCGTGAAATTGGACAAGGCTTTCTGCGTATTATCACTAATTGGCGTTTGCTGATTCTTATTCTCATCGTAACTGGTTTTTGGATGGTGCAGCAACAACTCTATGCAACTATGCCCAAATATGTCATCCGTATGGCGGGTGAAACGGCCAAACCGGGGTGGATAGCCAATGTAAACCCGTTTGTAGTGGTTTGCTGCGTAAGCTTTATTACTCGATGGATGGCAAAACGCACCGCAATTACTTCCATGAATATAGGCATGTTTCTTATTCCGGTATCGGCATTGCTGATGGCATGCGGTAATTTGTTGGGTAATGACATTATTGCCGGCATGAGTAATATTACTTTAATGATGGTGCTTGGCATTGTAGTACAGGCTCTGGCTGAATGTTTCATTTCACCACGTTATCTGGAATACTTCTCTTTGCAAGCCCCCAAGGGCGAAGAAGGCATGTACCTTGGTTTCAGTCATCTTCATTCATTCCTCTCTTCTATTTTGGGGTTTGGTATTGCGGGGGTACTTCTGACAAAATATTGTCCTGACCCAAGCTTGTTTGAAACCCGCGAAGCGTGGGAAGCAGCCAGTGTCAATGCACATTATATTTGGTATTATTTCGCTGCTATAGGATTGGTTGCAGCAATAGCATTATTCGTTTTTGCCAAAACGACCGAATTCATCGACAAAAAGAAGAAGGCATAAGGGGCATGTATTGCATACTTTTTGTATATTTGCCGTCACTTTTTTTAGAAGTGACGGTTTTTTTGTAATTAAGGAGATTAGGATGAAAGTAAAATTTATAAGCCTTGCCAGTGGAAGCAGTGGCAACTGCTATTATATAGGTACAGAAAAATATGGAATACTCATCGACGCCGGCATTGCAGTACGGACGATAAAAAAAGGACTCAAGGAAGCAGGTATCAGCATGGAAATGATACGTGCGGTATTTGTTACGCACGACCATGCAGATCATATTAAAGCGGTAGGCGGACTGGGTGAAAAGCAGAATATTCCTATTTATACAACTGCCCAGATTCATAAGGGTATCAACCGGAGCTATTGCATGACGGAAAAGTTATATTCGTCTGTCCGTTATCTGGAAAAGCAGCAACCCATGCAGTTGGAAGACTTTCATATCGAATCTTTCGAAGTACCTCATGACGGCACGGACAATGTGGGCTATTGTATTGAGATAGACGGAAAGGTCTTTGCTTTTCTTACAGATCTTGGTGAAATCACTCCTACAGCTGCAGAATATATCAAAAAGGCCAATTATCTGATATTGGAAGCCAACTACGATGAGGAGATGTTACGTATGGGTACCTATCCCCAATACCTGAAAGAACGTATTACCAGCCGTACCGGGCACATGAGCAATATTGCTACTGCCGAATTCCTTTCGGAAAATATGACGGAGCATTTACAGTATATTTGGCTTTGCCATTTGAGCAAGGACAATAACCATCCAGAATTGGCCTATAAGACAGTGGAATGGAAGTTAAGGGAAAAAGGAATTATCGTAGGAAAGGATGTGCAGTTATGCGCTTTGAAGCGTACAACTCCTTCTGATTTATATGAGTTTGAATAAAAAATCTCATTTCATCGCAAAAAATACTTCAATTTATTTGCATGAATAAAATGAAAGGATTACTTTTGCACCCGCAAATAAGAAATGCACTCTTAGCTCAGTTGGTAGAGCAACTGACTCTTAATCAGTGGGTCCAGGGTTCGAATCCCTGAGGGTGTACATAACAAAAAAAGGAACAACATTAGTTGTTCCTTTTTTTGTTATGTATCCATATTTCTTTATATTTGCGTACTCATTTATATTTCTAAGACTAAAAGAAACACAATATGGGAAAAGATTCAAAGCAGATAGTGGTTCTCCTGGCGCATCCTAATATCAAAGAATCGCAGGCAAACAAGGCGTTGATAGAGGCTGTACATGAAAGAAGTGGCCATATACAAATTGCATGAAATGCGTAATGAAGATATCCGCTGTCCATATAATTAAAACACTTATACAAAACTATCATGTTACGTAAAATCAGACTGGCCTTTGCAACGCTTTGTTTTGCACTCATTACCTTGTTGTTCCTTGATTTCACGGGAATGCTGCACGGATGGTTCGGATGGCTAGCCAAAATCCAGTTCTTACCGGCAGTATTGGCGTTGAACGTAGGAGTAGTATTATTTCTTGTAATTCTTACATTGATATGTGGGCGTGTCTATTGTTCCGTTATCTGCCCGTTGGGGGTACTTCAAGATGTAATGGCTTGGATAGGCAGGAAGTTTAAGAAACGTAAAAAACTCCCCTACTCCTATTCTCCGGCAATATCATGGTTACGTTATGGAATGCTGGTAATATTCATTATTGCCTTGGTTGCCGGATTCAGTTCTTTGGCGGCTTTGCTGGCACCTTACAGTTCATATGGGCGCATAGCCAACAATTTTTTCCAGCCGTTGTGGCAATGGAGCAACAACCTGCTCGCCTATTTTGCAGAACGTGCCGGCAGTTATGCCTTTTATGAGACAGATGTGTGGTTGAAAAGCTGGTCTACCTTTATTATTGCTGTTGCCACTTTCGTAGTGCTTGCCGTTGTGGCAGGACGAAACGGACGTACTTACTGCAATACGATTTGTCCTGTAGGAACTGTGCTAGGCTTCCTTTCACGTTATTCTTTTTTCCGTATTATGATAGAGCCGGATAAATGCAATGAATGCAGTTTGTGTGCCCGTAATTGCAAAGCGGCTTGTATTGATATTAAGGAGCATAAGGTTGATGCCAGCCGTTGCGTAACTTGCATGAACTGTATAGACAAGTGCAGCCATGGAGCTATCTCCTATACGACCCCGAAGAAAGTTCCGAAACAAATGAACGAGACTCGTCGTCGTTTCTTTACAGTCACTGCTCTGGTAGCGGTCAACTCTGTTTTGAAAGCACAAAAAAAGAAAGGGGACGGTGGATTGGCAACCATTGAAGATAAGAAAATTCCGGAGCGTAGCACTCCTATCGTCCCTCCAGGTTCATTGGGCATATGCCATTTGACACAACATTGTACAGCTTGCCAACTCTGTGTATCGGTTTGTCCCAATCAAGTGCTTCGGCCATCTGCAGACTTAATGAAACTAATGCAGCCGGAAATGGCCTACGAGCGCGGCTATTGCAGACCGGAGTGTACAAAGTGTTCCGAAGTGTGTCCCGCAGGTGCCATTCGTCCAATAACCAAAGCTGATAAATCTTCCATTCAGATAGGACATGCCGTGTGGGTGAAAAAGAACTGTATACCATTGACCGACGGAATGGAATGTGGCAATTGTGCCCGCCATTGTCCGGTAGCTGCCATACAAATGGTACCGAGCAGTCCGGAAGATGAGAATTCTCCGAAAATCCCGGTTGTCAATGTAGAGCGCTGCATCGGCTGTGGTGCGTGCGAAAATCTTTGCCCTGCCCGTCCCTTCAGTGCCATCTATGTGGAAGGGCATGAAAGACACAGGATTGTATAAATATCTGTAATATTGGTGAATATGGAAGAACGTCATAAAAACATGAGTCGCCGTGATTTTTTGAAGATTGTAGGTATCACGGCTACAACATCTGCCACCGCCTTGTATGGTTGCAGTTCTAAAGAAGGAAGTGATACAAGTAACAATATCTTGGGACCGGTTCTGACGGATAAGATAACCTATCGTAGTTTTCCCGGTTTAGGAAGTGACAAAGTTTCTATTTTAGGATATGGCTGTATGCGCTGGCCTACCATTCCTGCTCCGGATGGAAAAGGGGAAATGATAGACCAGGATGCCGTAAACGAACTGGTGGATTATGCCATTGCACATGGTGTGAATTATTTCGATACGTCTCCGATGTATGTACAAGGATGGAGTGAGAAGTCTACGGGAATAGCTCTGAAGCGCCACCCGCGCGAATCGTTCTATCTTGCTACTAAACTATCCAATTTTCATCCTGATACTTGGACTCGTGAGGGGTCTATCGCCATGTACCGTAAGTCGTTCGAGGATATGCAAGTAGACTATATAGACTACTATCTGCTACACATGATTGGTGGCGGTGGCATGAAGCAATTCCACAAGCGCTATATAGACAACGGTATGATTGATTTTCTTGTAAAGGAGCGTGAAGCAGGACGCATCCGTCACTTGGGATGGTCGTTCCACGGTGATATCGAAGTCTATGACTATGCCTTGCAGATGCATGACCGTGGTGAAGTACATTGGGACTTTGTACAAATACAATTGAATTATGTAGACTGGAAACATGCTTCGGGCAGCAACTTCAAAGCAGAATATCTGTATGATGAGCTGGCAAAGCGTAATATCCCTGCTGTCATTATGGAACCTCTGCTGGGTGGACGGCTCTCCAACGTCCCTGACCATATTGTGGCACGGCTGAAGCAGCGCGAGCCCGAACGCAGTGTGGCTTCTTGGGCATTCCGCTATGCCGGTTCTCCTCAAGATGTACTGACAGTGCTGAGCGGCATGACTTATATGGAACACTTGCAGGACAACATCCGTACTTACTCTCCATTAGTACCACTCACAGAAGAGGAAATTCAGTATCTGTATGCTACGGCCGATTTGATGATGGAGTACCCCACCATACCTTGCAACAACTGCAAGTACTGCATGCCTTGCCCGTATGGGATTGACATTCCTGCCATCTTGATACATTATAATAAATGTGTCAATGAAGGAAATGTGCCGGAAAGCTGTCAGGATGAGAATTATCGGAAAGCACGCCGTGCTTTTCTCATAGGATATGACAGAAGTGTACCCAAACTGAGGCAGGCCGACCATTGTACCGGGTGCAACCAGTGTTCTCCGCATTGCCCACAAACGATTGATATTCCCAAAGAATTGCATCGTATTGACAAATTTGTAGAACAGTTGAAACAAGAGACTTTATAAAATGGAGGGCATCATTGACATACTGCACAAGGGCGGATACTCTTGTGTTATGAAAAACCGAGAGGAAATTCGTACTTGCACCCAACGTGGAGTGGCGGATTTGTATGATTTGTATCAGGCAGATTCTGCATTTATGAAGGGGGCTGCCATTGCCGATAAAGTTATAGGGAAAGGTGCCGCAGCTTTGATGGTATTGGGAGGGTTTAAAACGGTCTATGCGGATATAATTAGTACTCCTGCGCTGGCATTGCTATGTGAGGCAGGAATTGAAACGAGTTTTGCCCAAGAGGTTCCTCATATCATTAACCGTGACAAGACTGGCTGGTGCCCGTTGGAAGCGGCTTGCATGGAGCTGAGTACGATAGAGGAGATGTATCCGGTGATTCAGAATTTTATGTCAAGAATCAGGGCAAAATAGTAACAGCTTGCTCTTTTTCCCTGACCTTTCTCCTTCGGCATCTTGAGGTCATCCTTGCGCATACCGATACCGTCCAGTGTGCGGTTTTCATTGTGGCCGTTCGGGAAGAGATGCCGGTTGTCATCAAAATATTTTTTCATGACCTGAAGTGTATGTCAGAGCTGAAGTGACATGTTGTTCTTGAAACATATCTATCAGATAGAACAAATGTTCCTGATTGTCAAACCATTTCTTTATGTCTCCAAAAAACTTCATTGATATTAAATCTAAATCCGGTTTGGCGTTTACAATGGCTATTGACTTTTTAGTAATCCATGGTAATGACCCGTTTGCCACGAAAGAGTTGGCTTTCATGTATCTGGTAGTGTGCCGTGTGATGTATATCATAGGTCCGGGCAAGTTTGCCTTTGACCGCTGAATAGGAAAAGTTCTTTCCAAAAGGCTCGTAAATAGACACTTCCGTTTTACTGAAAACAGATTTTAAGCTCAAATAGTATGTATTTTCATAAAAAATCCTATATTTGCGGATGCTTAAAATAACTCGATGAGCTATAAAGCTAATTAAACACAGTAAAATAAAAAGAGTGATTATGAAAAAGTTCAATTTAAAGATGGTTGCGACCGTAATGATTTGCGGCTCGTTTCTTTTCAGTTCTTGTATCGGTTCTTTTGGACTGCACAGTAAACTGGTCAGCTGGAATCAAGGTATTGGTACCAAGTTTGTAAACGAACTGGTTTATCTGGCATTCAATATTATTCCGGTATATGGCGTTTGCTATCTGGCCGATGCATTGGTCATCAACTCCATCGAATTCTGGAGTGGTTCAAATCCTATGGCCAGCATTGGTGATGTAAAGAAAGTGAAAGGCGAAAACGGTGACTATCTGGTAGAAACACTTGAAAACGGCTATTCTATCACCAAGGAAGGTGAAACAGCTTCTATGGAACTCATTTACAACAAAGAGTTGAATACTTGGAATGTTGTTGCCGATGGTGTCAGCACAGAGTTGCTGCAGATGAACAATGACGGCACTGCACAAATGACCCTTCCGAACGGTGAGGAAATGACTGTGACGCTGGATGCTCAAGGTGTAGCAGCAGCACGTCAGGCTACAATGATTGACAACTATTACGCCTTTAAGTAATGGATAAATGACAATGGATAATTAATAATGGGTATAAATATACGCAGTTAACTACCCATTATTAATTATCCATCGTCATTTATATTTAGAATGGATATCCCACAGCAAAGTGGAAAGCAAAATCACGGCTGAATTTAGGATGAATAATGGGATAACGGTCTTTTTTCTTCTCATAGGTCGGATTGATGGCCTTCATACCTCCGTCGAAACGCAATACAAAGAAATCCAAGTCAAGACGCAATCCTAAGCCATATGCCACGGCAATCTGCTTATAGAACTTGCCAAATTTAAATTGACCTCCCGGCTGGTCTTTATAGTCCCTTATTGTCCAGATATTTCCGGCATCTACAAAGAGGGCTCCTCTGAATTTCCAGAACAACCGTGTGCGGTATTCAATGCTGGCATCCAGCTTGATATCTCCCGACTGGTTCATGAAGTTATTATCGCCGGGGAAAGAACCGGGCCCCAAATCACGTACAGACCATCCGCGCACACTGTTGGCGCCGCCGGAGAAGTAGCGCTTCTCAAATGGAAGCATTGTTGCATTGCCGTATGGAATGGCAATACCGGCACCAAAATGAAATGCCAATGAATTGCGGTTGTCAATGACCAGATTCTTGGCAAAGTCAAAATCGCCTTTCAGGTATTGGGCAAAAGGAATGTTCAACAAGGTGTATTCTCCCGATGCATTCTTTTTCATTCCTCCGAGCTTTGCCACAGCATACAACAAGCTACCCGCCGATTCAAAATTGAGACGGATGGTATAGGAATTACCGATACTGGAATTATTCATAAATGCCCTTCCGGCACTGTTGTAGATATAGCTATAACCAGTGCGGACAATAAAACGGTCTTCATAATTATATTTGAGGATGTAGTTCTCGTCTTTCTCCAAATAATCCTCTTTAAATGTCTGATCTATGCTGGGCATATACAGATAATTGATGTCCAACAAATCAATGCGGTGCTGCGAACGTTGTTGTTGTACTCCCCATTTGTAGCTCCATCCGGCAGATGCTACAATGCGCGTGAATTCCGGTCTCATCTGGTAGTTATATTGCAATCCGAATTCTGTAGTAGCCCTTATTCTCCGCTTGAAATCGCTGGATACAAAGGGAAACATGAACCGTGGGAAGTTGATGGTTGCTTCCGCACCTAATTCTATATAGTCTTGATTCAAGGAACTCTGCAAACCGGACACAGCCTCGTATGCCCCACGTAGCTTGAACATGAGTGTTTCGGAACCTTTGAACATATTGCGGTGCTGAAAAGCCACCGAAGCGGCAGCTCCCAAGTCGCCGGCAGAGTTTGTGCCTTCCACTTCAAAGGATACGGACTGATGTTTGCCTCTGGTCAGCATCACATAGGCGTTGAGTTTTGCACTGTCACTCTGCTGCGCTTCGAAAAAACGGATATTGGTATATTTCAGTGCTTGCAGGCGTCCGTAGTTGGAGTAGGTACGCTGTACGTTCTGTTCGTTGTAGAGAGTTCCCGGAGTGATGTGCAGGTTGTTAATCAGCACTTTGGGACGCAGATAAAGTTTGTCTTTGTAGTAGATAGGGAAGCCTTTGTAATGCAACGAATCATTCACCTCGATGCTGTTCCAGGGGGATGCCTGCAACACATTATAGTCGGTAATAAAACTCACTTTATTGATAGTATATTGCCGATGATTCTGCGGTGTGTCCTCGTTGTGCTGCCTATATGGAGCCAAGTGCAGCGTCAAATCTACCAGATAAGAATTACGGACGGTATCCGCGGTATAGGATATATACTCCTTGTTGAACTTGTAATATCCATTCTGAAGCAGTTTGTTCGTGATGCGCTGGCGTTCTGCATCCAGTACATTGACATCAAAATACATGCCTTCGGATAATAGGGTCACTGCGGAATCCTGCTGCATGTATTCCGCTATTTTACTGTCTCGGATATCATATCTCAAGGTACGCACTTTATAGGGTTTACCGGTTGTCACCTTATAGACCAACTTCATCTTTTTCTTCTGGACTTGGCGTACCGGTTCCACCAGAGCGCCCATATAGCCCATATTCTGCACAGCCTTAGTGATTTCTTCCCTAGTCCGGTTGGTTTCCTCCTCACTGTATATGACCGGAGCATCTCCTAGTTTCCTCAATATACGGTTTATCCAGCGTGTAGAGTCCTGTCCGGACCAGTTGTAAACATACAACTGAGTCTTTATCAGACTGAACCACTTCGCATTGGGATTCTGCCGGATGTACATGGAGAGATTGGATGGTTTTACTTCCTTATTGTCGGTATGTATGCGCACTTCATCCAGCAAATACGAGCCGTCCGGCACATATTTGGTAGAAGAACAGGAAGCCAACAAAAGTGCAATAGTAGCAAGTATCGCGTAGCGGAAACTTTTATCCATACCGAGTCATTAATTGCGCATAAACAACTACAAATATACTTGTATTTTTTTGTTCTCGAAATAAAAAACACCGGAAGAGTGCAGAGTTTTTGATTATATTGAAATAATCACGTATTTTTGTCAAATGATAACATGTGTATCCTATGACATTAAGTAAAAAACGCATCAAATATATCCGTTCGTTGGAGCAAAAAAAGAACCGGAAAGCAGACAAGGTATTTCTGGCAGAAGGGCCTAAACTCGTAGGGGATTTGTTGGGACATTTCTCTTGCCAGTTCCTGCTGGCAACCTCGGAATGGCTTTCCCGGAACCAACCTCTTTCTGTAACGGATGTCACGGAAGTGTCTGAAGAGGAACTTTCGCGTGCCAGCCTACTGAAAACGCCCCAACAAGTGCTGGCTGTGTTTCGACAGCCGGATGAAGAGACGGATGTTTCTGTCATCAGCCGCTCCCTTTGTCTAGCTCTGGATGATGTGCAAGATCCCGGCAATCTGGGAACGATTATCCGCCTTGCCGATTGGTTTGGGATAGAGCATATATTCTGTTCACCCAACACAGTGGATATTTATAATCCCAAAACTGTGCAGGCCACAATGGGAGGCATCGCACGTGTCAGGCTGCACTACACTCCCCTGCCCGAGTTGATTCGTTCATTGAAGGACATTCCCGTTTATGGTACTTTTCTGGACGGGGAAAACATGTATGGACAATCTCTTTCAAAAAACGGATTAATTGTGATGGGCAACGAGGGAAATGGCATAGGAAAAGAAGTTAAATCACTCATTAACCGCAAATTATATATTCCGAATTATCCCGCCAGCCGTGAGTCGGCGGAGTCGTTGAACGTAGCTATTGCTACTGCAGTAGTTTGCGCTGAGTTCCGGCGCCAGGCTGCATTGTAGTAAAATCGAAAGGGGAAAATAACCAAGGAACCAAATAAGGCAGTTCCTCCTCGATACCCGGAGGAACTGCCGTCAATATATTGTGGCACTTGTCAAAAGACAGACCAACGGTTTCCTGCCCCAAATGAGCTTCTTCAAAAGGAAGCAAGACTATAACTCCCGGTAGCCATTCCGTATTCTCCACCTCTTCTGTCAATGGGAAGACACGCGATGCACCCTGTCCTTCATCCATCTCCACCACATATTGTTTCAGACAACCATGCCCAGGAAGAAATAGAAAATGAGAAGCGTAGCGTTTCATGCTTGCGGACGGGGGCGTATGGCTCTAGGAGTCGTGACATTTCTCTGCTCCTGAATTTCCAGAGGTTTCAACTTCTCAGGTTCTTCGATACTGTTTTTGCGAAGGGAGTCTATCGCTTGATGAAGGCTGTCATTGGGGGCAATCGCCAAGCTGTCCGTAGCGTGATAGCGCATCAGTGAGATACGGTCTGCCAACAAAGGTTGTGGAGCCTCCTGCTGCGGATAGTAAATGAATCCGCGTATCTCCTTGATTTCTCCTAAGGTATCGGCAAATAAGGTGAGCGTTTCAATCCCTGTGTTCTGTACTTTCCTAATGGTACTGATGACACTGTCATTCTTTTCGTAAAGAATCTGCATTGCCATCAACGGAGCATGTATGCTGTCCGGTGCACCGTTGTGGAAACGGAAGCGTACGCTCCAGCGCAACGTGTCACGGTCGTGGAAATTGGTGTCTGAAGGCAACGTAAACGTTATTTTGTTGTCCATGGGCATACCCGTCAACTGATAGATATGCTGCCATATCCACACGTCGATACTGTCTCCCGGAAGTGATTCTTTCGGCTTGTTGTCACGTAGGGCAATCAAGTGGTTGATACCGTCTCTTTCGGCTTTCAACCGTACATTCACTTTCTCATAAATTTTGGTAAGTACTTCTGGATTACGGGAAAACCAGACCATGGAAGAGTCAAAATCAGCCTGAGTGATACCATATTTCTTAAAAACCGATTCAATGTAGAGCACCCGCTTATAACTTTCATTATACGGCACTTCTTCACCCATAGCTTTGGCTATGTGATAATCATAAAGCACGTTTTCCATCTTGGCATCCGGAAAAACGGTCTCAGGCCTTTTCACCTTACAAGCCGTCAGACTGAATGCCAGAAGGACTACGCTACACCATTGAACTCGATTTATTCTTTTCATGATTTCTTTATGGCAGCATGATAAGCATCATTGAAGTCCTTGCTGTAGAACAACAATAAAGCAATGGTACCGCAACTGATTGCTGCATCCGCAAAATTGAATATCGGGCTGAAGAAAATGAAATGTTCTCCACCGACAAACGGCATCCACATAGGCCAGTTTGTGTCAATGATGGGAAAATAGAACATATCCACTACCTTACCATGGAACCATGAGGCATACCCCCCTCCTTCAGGCATGAAGGAGGCTATCTGCGAATGGGTGCTTTCATTGAACAACACACCATAGAACACACTGTCGACAATGTTTCCCAAGGCTCCCGCCAAGACTAAAGACATACAGATGATAAATCCGGTTTTCATACCTTGCTTCACGAACTTGTGCAGAAACCAGCCAATGACTGTGACCGCAGCAATGCGAAATAAGGTCAGGAATAGTTTGGCAAATATTTCCATCCCGAAAGCCATACCACTATTCTCGGTAAAATATATATAGAACCAATCTGTGACCCGGATACTCTCATGCCAGTACATGTGGGTCTTTATCCAAATCTTGATAATCTGGTCTATAACCAATACCGAAAATATGACAAGGCAGGCTATCCGGCCTTTCGTAAAGAATTTATCCATTTTTATTTCTTGCCGTTGTTTTTAGCTTCGATGCTCAAAGTGGCATGGGGCACTGCACGAAGACGCTCTGCCGGTATCAGCTTGCCAGTTTCGCGACAAATGCCATATGTTTTGTTCTCAATGCGCACCAAAGCAGCCTGCAATCCTTGGATGAACTTCAACTGGCGTTGAGCCAGACGTGTGGTTTCTTCCTTGGACAAAGTGCTTGCTCCTTCTTCCAGCACTTTGTATGTAGGAGATGTATCATCGGTATTGTTACCATCTGCACCTGTCAGGCTGGCTTTCAACAAATCATAGTCACGTTGTGCCAACTCTAATTTTTCCATAATGATAGCGCGGAATTCTTCCAATTCAGCATCCGAGTATCTTGTCTTTTCTATCATAACTTTTACGTATTAATCAGGTTAGTATTTAATTATTCTTTCACTACACTCACGTACAACGAGAAATCGTCAAAGTTCAGTTCCGTACCATTTTCTACGTTGTTTGCCAGTATCAGTGAAGTTCCTAAAACTTGGTTGCGAATATAGTTATTATATTCATTTACCGCATCATCTGTTTGAGGATTTTTTGATAATGTAATCTTTATTTTATCTGTTATCTCAAAACCGCTCGACTTACGGATATTCTGAATGCGGTTTACCAGCTCGCGTGCAATACCCTCACGGCGCAGTTCTTCGGTGACGGTAACTTCCAGAGCTACGGTCAGTCTGCCCTCGTTGGCAACCAGCCATCCTGGAATATCCTCACTGAAGATTTCCACATCTGCCGTTTCAATCACAGCTTCTGCACCATCCAAATTAAATGTATAAGAGCCGTTCTTCTCCAACTCGGCAATGGCATTCTGGGACATTTCTGCCACAGCAGCAGCCACGGCTTTCATCTGCTTACCGAATTTCGGTCCCAGCTTCTTGAAGTCACATTTTACTTTCTTTACCAGCACGCCGGCAGCACCGTCCACAAACTTGATTTCTTTCACGTTCACCTCGTTCATGACAAGCGCTTTCACTGCCTCGATATGTGCACGCTGTTCCTCATCCACTATCGGTAGCATGATGCACTGAAGCGGTTGGCGGACTTTGATGTTCACCTTGCGGCGCAGTGCCAATACCATAGAAGTGATGTCTTGTGCCATTCGCATACGAGCTTCCAATCCCTTGTCTATCATTTCCTCTTTATATCCGGGAAACTTGGCAAGGTGTACCGAAACAACATTGTCACGTCCGGTAGCAGTAACTAAATCTGTATACAGCATATCAGCATAAAACGGGGCGATAGGCGCCATCAGTTTGGCTACGGTTTCCAGACAAGTATAAAGCGTCTGGAATGCGGAAAGCTTGTCCTGCGTCATGCCGCCACCCCAGAAGCGTTTGCGGTTCAAACGAACGTACCAGTTGGAAAGGTTGTCGTTCACGAATTCGGAAATCAGACGTCCTGCCTTCGTGGGCTCGTATTCATTGTAGCAGGCATCTACGTTCTTTACCAGCGTATTCAGTACGGAGAGAATCCATCGGTCTATTTCGGAACGTTCCGTCATGGGTACATCGGCTTCCTTGTATTCAAATTCGTCCACATTGGCGTAGAGGGCAAAGAATGAGTAAGTGTTGTATAGCGTTCCGAAGAACTTGCGGCGTACCTCTTCCACTCCATCTACGTCGAACTTCAGGTTGTCCCACGGAGAAGAGTTGGTAATCATGTACCAGCGCAACGGGTCAGAACCATATTTCTCGATGGTCGAGAAGGGGTCTACGGCATTGCCCAGACGCTTGGACATCTTGTTGCCGTTCTTGTCGAGCACCAGGCCGTTGGAGATGACGGCCTTATAGGAGATGCTGTCGAACACCATCGTGGCAATGGCGTGCAACGTGAAGAACCAGCCGCGTGTCTGGTCCACTCCTTCGGCTATGAAATCGGCTGGATATACCTGATGGCTGTCCAGCAATTCCTTATTTTCAAATGGATAATGTATCTGTGCATAAGGCATGGCACCGGAATCAAACCATACGTCAATCAAGTCCGTTTCGCGCTTCATCGGCTTGCCGTCTTTAGAGACAAGGATGACATCGTCCACGTAAGGACGGTGCAAGTCTATCTTGTCGTAATTCTCTTCGGTATATATGCCCGGCTGGAAGCCCTTCTCCTTGTAAGGGTTAGACTGCATCAGGCCGGCAGCCACAGATTTCTCTATTTCGTTGTAGAGCTCTTCTACAGACTCGATACACTTTTCCTCGCTATTGTCCTCTGTACGCCAGATGGGCAGTGGAGTACCCCAATAGCGTGAACGGCTGAGGTTCCAGTCATTCAGGTTTTCCAGCCACTTGCCGAAACGTCCCGTACCGGTGCTTTCCGGCTTCCAGTTAATGGTCTTGTTCAACTCCATCATACGTTCCTTACAGGCGGTGCTACGGATGAACCAGCTATCCAGCGGATAGTACAATACGGGTTTGTCCGTACGCCAGCAGTGCGGATAGTTGTGTACGTGCTTTTCTATCTTAAATGCCTGACGGGCAGCTTTCATCATCATGCAGAGCTCAACATCCAATGATTCGGCAGCTTGTGCAGCCTGCTCATTATACTTACCGTCTACGGTGAATTGAGGGTCGTATGCATTCTTCACCCACTTGCCCTGATACTCCTTATACAAGTCTACGTTGATACATGCCTCTACGAAATCCTCATCCAATTCATCCATCAGATAGAATTTACCGGTGAGATCCACCATCGGACGGGTCTCACCCTTCTTGTTTATCATGAATAGGGAAGGTATGCCTGCGGCGCGGGCCACAAAGGCATCATCCGCACCAAAGGTCGGGGCTATGTGTACGATACCCGTACCGTCTTCGGTCGTCACATAATCACCCGCAATTACACGGAAACCTTTGTTGCTGGCAGTCCAACTGCCGTCTTCGGCTACGTCTATCGGCTTTACCCACGGGATTAGTTGCTCGTACTCCATGCCTACCAAGTCCGGTCCCTTGTATTCACCTACAACCTTGAAAGGTATCAGCTTATCTCCCGGCTTATAATCCTCTAATGCAATGCCTTCCGCTTTTTTGTTGAAGTGCGCATAGAGCAATGCTTTTGCCAGAACGACGGTTATCTTCTCGCCATTATAGCTGTTGTAGGTCTGCACGGCCACATAGTCAATCTTAGGCCCTACACAGAGCGCGGTATTGCTGGGCAATGTCCACGGAGTGGTAGTCCATGCCAGGAAGTAAGGAGTCCCCCACTCTGCCATTTCCGGCTTTGGGTTCTTTATCTTGAACTGCCCCACTACGGTTGTATCTTTTACGTCACGGTAGCATCCGGGCTGGTTCAGCTCGTGCGAACTGAGTCCTGTACCGGCAGCGGGAGAATACGGCTGTATGGTATATCCTTTATAAAGCAATCCTTTCTTGTAGAGCTGTTTCAGCAGCCACCACAAGGTTTCGATGTAGCGGTTGTCGTAAGTTATATAGGGGTTATTCATGTCCACCCAGTAGCCCATCTTGTGGGTCAGGTCTTCCCACTCTTTGGTGAACTTCATGACGTCCTTGCGGCAGGCAGCATTGTATTCTGCCACGGAAATAGTCTTGCCAATATCCTCTTTGGTTATACCGAGTGCCTTTTCCACACCCAATTCCACAGGCAGTCCGTGAGTATCCCATCCGGCTTTACGCTTTACCTGAAATCCCTTCATCGTCTTGTAACGGCAGAAAATGTCCTTAATGGAGCGAGCCATTACGTGGTGAATGCCCGGCATACCATTGGCCGAGGGGGGGCCTTCGAAAAACACGAAAGAAGGACAACCTTCACGTTCTGTCATACTCTTGGCGAAAACCTGGTTTTCGTCCCATTTCTTCAACACTTTTCCATTCACTTCGGAAAGGTCAAGTTTCGAATATTCGGCAAACTTCTTACCCATCTTGATATTTACTATTTGACAATTTTACGATTTACGATTGAAAATACTCTTAACTGGCATATTTCTTGGTACGTCAAAAGCCATCTTCATTTTAAGGGTGCAAATTTATAAAAAACTTAGATACAAGAGACTTTTTAGGCGGAAAAAGCTGGATAAGTGTAGTAAAATGTTTTATTTAAGGACGAAAAGGAGAATAAAAAATGGCGTGCCTGAACATACTTTTTCATTATGACAAAAGAACAATTTACCTCCTTACAAGAACTGCACTTTAAGCATAAACATTCAGCTAACCCCGCATAAACGTAAGCATTCGAAGAACTAGGTGTCGCCCCTTTCTATACAATAATAGCGACTGTCACTATGAACCTAATAGTTACAGTCGCTATTGTTTTTTTGAGCCTATAATGTTGCAACTGTGGTTAGTTACCTGATTCTGCAGTTTGTCCGGTCTACACACTCTCCGGATGCTTACTAAAAAAGAGCTGCCGACAGATTTCCTGCCAGCAGCTCTTCTCATTTTTTTTATTTATCAAATCCTATCGGACTAAAATATCATTGTCTGTCTGCCAATCACACCTGCCACAGCACTCGCTACGGCAATAATAAGTTTCAAAATCACATTCCACGTTTTCTTCATAAAGATTATCCATTATCCAATTAATAATTCATAGCTACCGCTATCCCAGTGGATTCTCGCCTTGGTCTCCATCCGAATCAGAGCCTCCTCCTTCCGAACCGGAGCCACCATCTGTAGAAGTCTTCCCTTTGAGATAATCATCCAAGCTCACCAAATCCAGCTTTTCTCCAGCACGGGTGGCAGACTTCGATATCTTCAGTTCCCTATTCGCCTGAAAACAGATACAGACGCTCTCCACACTCTTGGCTGTCACGTCATCAGCCTTTTCCTCACCTTTCGATTTGGCTGCCAGTATAAAGACACCCAGCCCGGATATATTAACTGTCTTTCCTTCCAGCAACTGCTCTTTCAGCTTCTCCACAAAGTTCTGCATCGTACTCTTGATGTCACCGATAGACAGAGAAGAGCGGTCCTGCATCTTCTACGCAATAAATGCCAAATCCACGCTTTGCCCCAATGTCACCAACTGCGGATAATACTTCTTGGGAGAGTTTTCAACCCTGGGGTCCGACGGTCTCTCCACCGTCCTGAAAATTACACTCATACTTTTTTTCTTTAGAGATTTAAATTCGTTTTCCTATTCACACGTTTCGTTGATCAACGATGCAAAGGTGAGGATTAAAAACTATGTAGCTAAAGAAAAAAGGCACTTGGGAGCAGTTTTTCTGAGAAAAGTGATAAAGTACTATAAATCAACAGAAAAATATTTCTACTATATACACTTCTTCATTTCATCTACTATGTATCTCACATCCTCATCCGTCACATAAGGACCACTCGGCAAGCAAAGCCCCCGTTTGAATAGACCTTCACTAACACCATTAACATAGGCAGGATTATTAGCATAAACCGGTTGAAGATGCATAGGTTTCCATAAAGGACGGCTCTCGATACCCACCTTATCCAACCATAGGCGCATGGCTTCCACATTACGATTGGGTTCACAAGAAGTATGGGCGCTAACCGACTCATGCGTAACACCTGCAGCACCACCCACAGCACCTTTTACAGTCTCACGGTAGGCATCTTCCTCACCCTTCACATGCAGGTCCTCATCAAGTAGTACCGTATTCAGCCAATAATTACTGTCATAGCGTCCAGAAGAATTCTCATGAAGCGTAATCCCCTCCACATCAGCCAACAGCTCACGATACAGACCACACAGATACTTATGGTGTGCTATGTGCTCATCCACCACTATCATCTGACCGCGGCCGATACCTGCACAGATATTACTCATCCTGTAATTATAGCCTATACATTCATGCTGGTAATAAGGATAAGATTCACGGGCTTGGGTAGCATAAAACATAATCTCACGCTTAGACTCCTCATCAGCACAAATCAAAGCGCCACCACCACTGGTGGTTATCATCTTGTTACCATTGAATGAAAGCACGCCGTATCTACCAAAGGTTCCGAGGACTTGCCCGTCAAATTTGCTTCCAAAACCTTCAGCAGCATCTTCAATAATCGGAATATCATATTTATCTGCCATTTTCTCTAACTCTTTTATCACCAAATCTGAAGAAGAGCAGGTGTTTCCGAATGCATTATGATGATAGTCAAAGTACCCTTCGCCATATTGATATTTCCTATACTTTTCCTCATCAAATTGATAGAATATAATCGGCTTTTTCATATATATCATATCAAAGAAAACACTGGAATAATCTGTTATCATTATTGCTGAACTTTTCAATAGTTCTTGTATGTCATATTTCTCCCAAGAAGCTATCACAACAGAAGTCTTTAGTTATTCAAAAGTTTTTATGTAATTCTGCATATTGCGGTGAGGATAGAAGATAACCTCCAGTTGATACTTATTAATCAGCCGCTCCAATTCCGGACTAACCAGCAACTCTTCCCAACACCGCACATACTCAGAAGTTTCAAAATCATTATCCGTATTCTTATTCTGTTTCGATTTAAGATTAAACCAGTATCTCCATGTAGGCATTATTAAAATCCTATTAGAAATCACTTGAATCTTATGCAAGGCATCAAATCTTGGCATACCTGTTAAACAAATGCTATTTTTAGGATAACCAAACCTCGAGATAATATATTCAGTTTCCGGCAGTGTAGATGTTACAAATTTATCAATTTTAGAACAATCAGAATATAACCATTTTAGATTATTGACAATCACACCATGCTGTAAAAAAATATTGCGCATATGAAAATAATTATTTAACTCCATAAAAGAACAAATTGGCGCATTAGGTTTACCTCCTTTTTGTGAGCTAATATTATATTCACACAAAAAATAGGCTATCCAATGAAGCATACTTCCATATTCAACGACTTCCCCCCCAATTCTGCAACTTTCTTATAATCAACCGATTTCTTTTTAATGGCATATACACACTTTTGTTGTGGCTGATGCAAGCACATATATTTAAAGAAGTGATACCCATTATCTCTAGCCTCCTTTGACTCCTCACATACCAGCCAAACAGTCTGAAATTTCTTTCTATAAAGAGGTTTGGCAATCCAGGCTATCACCATAGGGAAAAAAGATAAATAGTCTCTTAGCTTAACGTCCTGAATTTTATTGAACAAGTACTTAAAACCAATCATATTTTGTCAAATATTAATCATATCCTTTTAACTTCTAGCGAATTTTTGAAAAAACCATCCACGAACCTTATTGGGCAGCAGAAGTTGCACCATAAACCTTACTAAAACATTAACTAAAAAGACCTTGCTATTAATAATGCTATTATCAAGCATATACTTCTGCAATCGCACTTCACTTTTAAAATATCTCATGCCACCTCTTCTAGCATACATATCCTTTCCCACCCGCACGTTTACCAATATATTAGGCAAGTTTGCAAACTTACATTCAGCCAAGAACATACGAATCCACAAGTAATAATCCTCATTCCAAAACCAGTCTTGATAATTTCCTGAATTCATAACACACGAGCGTAAAAATGCCACACTCATATGATTAAACGGACAACGCCACTTTATCACATGAGCAATTTCTTCAGGTGTTTGAGGAACAACTCTATACCCTACCACATTGTCTTCCGTATCAATAAACTCTGAAATCTGACCACCCAAAACAGATACATCAGGATGCATTTCCATATAGCGTATCTGTTTCTCAAATCGATCAGGAACAGATATATCATCACTATCCATACGCATTACTATCTCAAAAGAGCATGCTAGTAACCCTTCATACAAAGCATTTCCCAATCCTTTATTCTCCAACAAGCGTATCGGACGTATATAAGGAATTTCCTCCATCAACATCTTAATGCAATTGTTAAGTTCAACAGATATAGGGCCATCTATAACCAATATGACTTCCGAAGGTTGTAAAGTTTGAAGCAACGTAACACTCTTTATAGCACAATATAAGAACTCAGGTTTGTCGTTTTTATAAACAGACATCAATACTGAAATTTTTTTATATTTATCTATTATTGCAGGCATACAAGACAAATTGTATCATAATTTTTCTATTGCACATTCTTGCATTTTGAAAATAGCATTTAGTTTATGTATCAATCTAATGCTATCCAATTTATAAAACAGAAAACGTAAGCGATAAAGAACTTTGAAGGTAAAACGATATTTTGGATTATATACTATATGCAAATCAACATAAGCTTTACGAAAAGCAAAATATTTTTCTAAATAATCTTGAAAATTCGTCTCATGAAAAACACTCTTTGAACCATCACAAATATAAAAACCAGAACTAAGTAAATCATTACAATCAAGAAGTATTCCATAAATCAATGCCGCATTAACTTGCAATTTTTCAAAAGATGGAATAGTCTTCAAAATAGAAAAATCTATTACTTTTTTTCTTATAAGTAACTAATCAAAATTAAGCAGCATAATGGCTAAAGTTAATATTCAGTCGTGTTCCTATCGCCGCCAAAGCCCTGTTGGTGGCATAAAACAGCGATTCGGTAGTGACATAATCCTGTGGTCGGAGCCATTTCCCTTTCATAATACGCCAAAGGGTCTCCACAATGTTCAAATGAGGAGAGTATGGAGGAATGTAGAAGAGAAAAAGTCCCCGTTTTTCCCATATTGGACGCATTCGCTTTATTTTCTCATTACGATGTACACTTGCATTGTCAAGGACAACAAATGTCTTTCTGTAGAGCTTGAAAGAGAATCTGTCGAGGAAATCAACAACTTTCTCTGCATCGACAGAATCGCAGGTGCAGAATCCTTCAAAGCGGTTATTCCTGTCAATCATGCCAAAGATGTTGAGCCGTTTGGCTTTTTCGACAGGAATGTAAACGTCTTCTCCGGCAAACTGCCACCCATAAGGGACATGGCCTTCCGTGCAGATATGAGATTCGTCACCATAGAAGAGGTCGATGGAGCCTTTTTCAAAAAGTGTTTCAAGTTCTTGCAGCTTCTCGGTCTTATACGCATAGAGCTGCGGCGAGGGCTTACCCTTAGTACGTTTTCTTATACGTCTATATCTTGCGCCAATGCGGATAAAAAACGTTTGAACGTCGATTCGCTCGCTTCCTTGCCCGAAGCATTCTGCCAGGCTTCTTTGGCTGCACGCACACTCTGCCGGTCCGATTCGATGGCTTTGCGCACGGATTCCTCGTCCGAACAGTCCATGATGGCTTTGCGACCTTGTCCCGGACGTGTGTATAATCCTTGGATTCCTTGGCTTTCGAAACGTTTGACCCAACTGCCAACGGTTTGGGCGGTCATTTCCGTTTGTGCTCCCACTTGGGGCGCACTCAAGCCCTCTGCTTTGAGCAGTATGGCGCGGCAACGCATACGAAAACAATGGCTTTCGCCTGTCCGGAAACCGGTGGTAAGTTCCCGACGTTCGGAATCGCTCAGCGTCAATTTCTTGATTTTCATTTATCACGCAGTTTTGTTCGAAGCAAAGATAATGTAATTTCGACATAGGTGAAATAATTATGAATAACTACTTATGAATAAAAGCATAGCCGCAAAGTTTCCCCGTATCGCGATAAAAAGCACCATAAAGTCTGTCTTTTAAAGACGATGAATTCAAAGAGCTAATAAAATTTTCTTTTGATGGATTCACTGGACGATATTTCTTCGGATATGCAGAGAGACTATCACAGACCACAGAATAAAGTTCTTCTTTATAATCTTCAGCATGAATAAGCCTTATTTCAAAGTTTCTCTCTCCTTGAAGCACTACATAACGACGCTTATCTTTAATTTAGAAATATCAAAAGGGGTGTCTTTTATTACATAATACCAGTTTTTACCCCCCCCCTAATACATCGTAATTGGTTGTATATCTGTATATTACAGCTTTTAAACCATAACTATTCCATATCAATCCATTATTTAAACAAGAAAGATTCGGTATCTCATGAGGTTCACAATTAGGAATCAACATATGTTGATAATAAGAAAAACTATCCATAAGATAAGTATTCAAATACAAACTTTTAAATTAAGTAAAAAGGTTAAGTATGAAGAGGAATTTTTACCTTTTTCATACTCGGAACTGTACTACAAAACTTTTTCTTTTTAAGATTTATCCACCATCTTTCTCTTTACAAATTCCAACAAATGCAACCTAACCAGTATGATACGAAGAAAGCTCTTAGATCTAAGAATTAAATGGGCTTTCTTTCTTCGATAAGCATTCTGAATTAACAATAAACGGTAACGCCATTGGTCACTATTCATCGAGCAAAAAGACTCTATAAGCTTAACATCCAATAAATCCTTCTTTTCTCCCTTCTTTTTCTTAAATCGCTTTACAGCATCAAGCGTCAAAAACTTCAAATCATTAAAAACAAAATAATTGCTCGGAATGTATATCATATCCATTATTGGAATGTCATGATAAATAGCATATTTATCATGACATTCCATGCAACTCGGTTGCATGAAATGTAATGATTCCTTCTTATCTTCAGAATCTACAGTATAATAGTCAAGGTCTCCCGCCTCTCGTATTCCATTAATGGCCATTACCATCGAAGAATCAATAATATAGTCATCCAAATTGAACCCATTATCGATTAAAAAGCTTTTATACTTCATACACATATCCCACGATTTCAGAAACTTGTCAGGATAAGCATATTTTACATGGGCAACACTGTTAGGGTTATATATAAGACGAGCAATTTGTTTGGTTTCTTCCATATTATCCGTAATATGAATAGAACCTTTTCCTTGATTAAAAATCATTCTTATCTTCTCTTTCAATTCCAACACAGACTCCAATCCCTTGCCTTGAAATAATATAAATTCAACAGTTGTACAATTTGAAGAAGAACAGATTTCATTGAGTTTATGATAAATTCCCATAAAATGATTGCGGGCATTACCTATCCAAGGCATAAAGCCATAAACCTGTATTAAGAGGTTTCTCAAGCCATTTTTTCCTAAATCAAGCTGTAAGCAAGAAACAATACTGACAGTTCCTTTCAGTATTTTCAAAGCTTGTTTTCGATTTTCCTTTTGTTCATAAGCTCTAGGCCAAAGACAAGCCATATACAAGTCAGAGTGCCAGTTACATGCCTCCAACGAAATTGCTCCCAACACATTCTCAAACAAATGGTTTTTAGCAAACCATTCACTTGTATATGGGAAGCGCCTATAGTTTATAAATTTTATTACTCGAATTTTTTGATTAAAGTAAGCTGCACAACTCACCCTGTGACTTCCATCCATAGGTAAATTATCTGCATCAACAGGTATCAGGGAAAGAGTCGGGTCAAATCCTCTCAATTGGAAAGTCTCAACTAAATGGTCAAAACATTTTATAAACTTATCAAATGAATTTTTATCCGGTTGACCATTTTCAGCAAATGAGTATCCAGTAATTACCTCTATATGTTTTCTGTAGACACTCATCGCATAAGACATATCCACGCCCTTTACTTTATGGTCTATATATAGAAGCTTCGCATAAATATCAAAACGATTGGGTGATAACAACTCACGAGCCTCCATATCTACAATTACATAAGAAGATGTTGATACAGCTTCTTCCACTTGAACTTTACTCAATAAGTTCAAGGGATATTCATTCCAGTCAATCATATTTATTTTATTTGTTTTTTGAGTAGAAGATGTCTTAGCTTGTTCCGTTCCGCATTATTTAAGTAAAAGAAATAATGAATAATGGCAAAAATTGCCAAGTGAGATATTCCTGACAATAGCAACCTTTCCAAGCCATACAAATTACAACAAATTGTCAACGTCACAGCATAAGATATAGTAACCGTAAAAAGAGTACGAAGAATCACCGATTTTAGAAAATCATAAAAAGGAAAGTTAATCTGCCTGCGTACCCAATAAAGCCTGAATAACAGTATACAAGCATAAGTCATTATACGATAATAAAAGATGGATTCTACGCTTGCACCAAAGAACAAAGACAGAAAAGCCACTAAAAAGCCTAAAAATGTAAGAGTAGATAATATTATTTGGTATGCTGTGATATTCCCAGTTGCCAATATTACCATCCACAATGGTGCCGAGAAAGCCTCTATAGACGAACAAATAATTATCAACACACAAAACATTGATGTACAATCCGGTACAGTAGACAACCATATATGTAGGATATAATCTATATTCAGGACTAATGGAATTGCTAAAAAGCAAAATAAAAGAATGGAGTATTTTGCCGTACTTGATACAAAGAGAAATAATTCCTCTTTCTCATCTGAAGCATACAATTTGGTTATCACTGGTTGAAATGCATTCTGAAAACCAGCTAAAAGGCTATTTATAGCAGCATTAACTTGATTGGAGATACCCATTGCTGCATTAACAGTCACACCGTAATAAATATTAACTATCACATTTCCACCTTGCTGCTCCGCAAGTTGAGATGAAGCTCCAAATAGCCGATAAGCGGAGAATTTTATTTGTCCCATATAGTCATCTCTCTTTTTCACAAAATAAAAATGATAATAAGGTTGCTTTCTGCAATAGACATAAAAACAAAGAGTTATCAAAACTGAGAGCAGCATCACCAAACCAGCATATAATATCACCTTATCACCCGGTAAATAAAAGAGTAAAAAAACTAATAACACCCTTAATACAGCTTCAACAACTCCAATATAGGCGTAAAAAGTGAAATCTTCAAAAGCGATGACCCATGAATTGAAAGGGACTCTTACAATGTTAACACAAGCACTTATCACAGATAGTTGATATACCCAGCCTGCCGCTTGTATCCTATCTAAAGGCAAATTTAGATAGGTATTGACAAAGAACAGCCCTATAGTTTCTGCCAATAACAAAAAAAGCAAAGCGATGGATAAATGTAAAACCAAGCTGATATTAAATGTTTTCGTATAAGCACTATAGTCGCTTTTACCTAATTCATAAGCAAGGAAACGCGCTGTGGAACTTGAAAGAGCTGCATTGACAAATGTAAAGATTAAAACGACCCCTCCTATCGTATTATACAATCCAAAATCATCAATACCCAGAAGTTCCAGAACCTTTCGAGACGTATACAAGGTCACAATCATCACAATCCCCATCCTCAGATAAAGCAGCAAACTATTCCTGATTATTCTCTGACTCTTACTCATTAATAGTCCGTTAAAAATTCACCATATCGGCTAAGCGGCTTCTGCCACTATGCCAAAGAGTTCTTTGATAAGTTTAG
>NZ_JAMZEE010000033.1:0-47304 GCF_024704895.1 Bacteroides muris (ex Fokt et al. 2023)
ATGGCTACGGCAATGACGCCTTGTATCTCTATAACCACACGGCGGTCACGTGCGCCCTTTACTTTCAAAAAGACACCTTCCTGACCTGCAAAGTCACCGGCTGTGATACGGACTCTCATACCCTTGGAAAGATTCAGTTCTTCGGGCTGGAAGTAAAGCAAATGGTCGTTATAGGTTCCGGCAACGGCGATGAAGCGTTGCATCTCATGGTCGGGGACGACTATCTTCTGACCACTGCGGGTATCGGTGATATATTGCAAATAAGTAATTTGAGACTTTACACGCTGTACGTCGGAAGGACGTGCATGGACAAAGACCAGATTACGGATGACGGGAACCAAAGCACGGACTTTCTTACCCTTGCGGATGCTTACCTTATATTGCATGGGGACAAAACAGCCGAGGTTCTCCTTCTCGAGAAGATGCACCGCATCAAGCTCCCTGCGGTATGTGGCACGCATGGCATGCCAGACTTCAACCTCGTTATCCGTTCCCATTTTCGCCACTTTGTTCATAAAAGGGTGTTCCTCCGGGGCTTTGAATACTCGGTATACACCTGGTATCCAATCATTTGCGAGCACATTATGTAAAATACAGCAAGCATTGTGCCCTTCTTGCCAACAGATTTTTTGCAGTTCTTCATTACCTTCCGGTATGAAACTATAAACGAACGGATTACAAGAAAAAAGCGTTTTTTAAACGTTCGTTTTTTGAACGTCAATATTTAAAAAATTAAAGAGGGAAGATTACTTAAAAATTAGTAAAAGGAAGAAGTTAGAGAAATACAATGCAATAGGCTTACTGACAAAGTATTATACTCACTAAAAAGAAATTTATAGAATATTTTTATTAAACATTTTGCGAGATTCAAAAATACACGTTATCTTTGCGTTCATTAAACGAACGTTTAAAAAGCACCTTTCCTAAACGCAATATTCCACTGTATAACAGCAAATTACACCCAAATAAAAAAATATCGTGTTTATAGAAATCAGGTTCCTACAAACACGATATCAATTAAAAAAGAAATTACTATTCTCAGAAATTAAAGATACCCAATTCCGGGAAAGTAGCCCCCTGCACCGCAAAACAGATTCCGAAACAAGCCGCACTTACAATCCAAAGGATAACCAGCGTCCACTTCAGACCGGAATTCATCGGCTGCCATTTGAATATCTGGCTAAAGATGGCCCACACAAGGCTGACCAAAGGAATCCCTACCAGCAAGATACCTGCAATGTACATCACAATGGCAGACAACGGAGAAGTAGACAATACCAAATCAGCCATCGGGAAATGGGAAATGAGAGCCGCACCACCACCGACAGCGACCGTTATCGCAGCAAACAACAGCGCCACGAATACCACTCCAAATACAAACAGTATCGGACTGCAGATAATGGCAAATATCACCAGACAGATTTTCAAAAACCAGCCGGCAATCATCACCAGCCCATCTCCCAACTTTTGCAGGAAAGTACGGGGCTTGTCCGACCTCATATAATCATTCACCCCATTGGCGACTTTCTCAAAACCATCCGTCACCGTCTTTCCGATATTCTCCACCGTAACGGCCTCGCCCCGCATGCTCAACTTCTCAGCAGCCGTGCGAGCCTCCGGTATAATCAGCCAACATACGATATAGACCGGTATCAACGTCCCTACCCCGCAAATCAAGATAACAAGCAGCAACAGCCGAAGCAAAGTCACGTCCCATCCTAGGTAGGCAGCCATTCCACTGATGACACCACCCAGCATCTTGTCATCCGGATTACGGTAAAGACGACGGCGTGTAGTGCCATAAGCGGTATTACTGTTCCAAGCACCGGCACCATAGCCGCCCCCGGTACTCGTGCTGCCGGAATCGGCACTAGCACTCTCTCCTTCCGCCTCCATATCTTCAGGCTTTCCCATACGGGCAATCACCTCTTCTACATCGGCTATCGTAATTACTTGTGAGCCGGCCGACAATTTCTCGGCAAAGAGTTCGGAAATACGGCGTTCAATATCATCTACAATCTCGTCGGCACCGGCTTCCTTGCGGAAGTGCATCTTGAGATTACTCAGATAATTATCCAAAAGACGGTATGCGTCATCATCAATATTGAAAACGGTTCCACCTAAATTTACAGTTAATGTCTTTTTCATAACACACTATTCATTTACAATTTGACTATTTACGATTTACTATTTATCATTCGGCGAATGCGGCATATTCTCTGTGGTCATTTCAAGAATTGCTGATGTGATTCACCGTCTCGTTCAACTCTTTCCAGGATGTTTCCAGTTCACCGAGAAAGACTTCTCCTTTTTCCGTCAACCGGTAATATTTACGGGGAGGACCTTGTGTAGACTCAATCCATTCATATCCCAGAAGGTCGTCATTCTTCAGACGGGTGAGCAATGGATAAAGTGTACCTTCTACTACAATCAGTCTGGCTTCTTTCAACTTCTGAATGATATCCGAAGCATAAGCCGGCTCTTTGTGAAGCAGCAGCATGATGCAATATTCAAGCATGCCCTTGCGCATTTGCGACTTTACATTGTTTACATCCATAATGGCATTTACAATTTGACAATTTACTATTTTGCTGCGCAATAGAGTAATGAGTGTCCTTATTAATTCTATTGACGTTCCTTGTATGGCACAAATATATGTATTATATCAGTACCTTGTATTACAATGTACCTTATATTAAATATGATTAACAATAAAAGCAGTACACACCACTCTCCATCATCAGTAGTGTGAACAACATATCGTTTATGGTCAATAAGTTATTAAGATTTACAGATAAATAAGCCGGTTGATAAGCCTGAACAGAGAAAGGGGAATATTTACCGATGGATAACTATTTTATCCAATATACCGGTCAGACTCGCAATCACCACTCCGTAGTTAGTTATGGGGATATGTTGTGCGCGGGCATGGGCAATACGGTTGAGTACATACTTACGATTGAACATACAGGCCCCGCAGTGGATAATCAAGTCGTATCGGGACAAGTCTTTTGGGAAGTCACTCCCGGAGACGAAGTCTATCTGCAATCCCCCACCGACACGCTTCCGCAGCAGGCGGGGAATTTTGACCTTCCCGATGTCCTCGGCCAGCGGAGCATGGGTACAAGCTTCGGCTATCAGTACGCGCGATTGCGCTGTGAGGCAGTGGATAGCGGCAGCTCCCTCCACAAAATCATGGATATTCCCTTTGTAACCGGCAAAAAGAACCGAAAAAGAGGTGAGGCTGCTTTCGGCGGGCTTTTGCCGATAAACGACGGGAAATACCTGAGAGTCTGTGATAATCAGCTTGGGCGGACGGACAAGGGCTTGCAGAGAGGCTTGCAGCTTATCGGTGGTGCAGCTCATCACCAGGCACTTTTTATCCAACAGTTCGCGGATGGTCTGCACCTGCGGAAGAATCAACCGACCTTTTGGGGCTTGAATATCTTGGGGCATGACCAACAAAACAACATCTCCCTCAGCCACTAGTCCGCCCGTAATGGTTTGCTCACCAAAGTCCTCGGGAAGTTTCTCAAGGATGGCATCGAATATGTCCTGAATGCCGGTGCCTTCTTTGGCACTGACTACAACTGGAGTCCGTCCACACTCCCTTTCAATCCGGAGCACCAACGAAGCGACATCCCGGCGGGAATCGGCTTTATTCAGTATTGGTATAACGGGAATTCCTTGCTCTGCCAGCAAATCCATCCATTGTTTTTCCAAAGTTCCGTCTTCTTCATAAAGCAAGAGGGCGACGTCGGCTTTCTCCACCGTCTTCAAGGTACGTTCCACACGCATCTCGCCCAGTTCGCCTTCATCGTCATCAAAGCCGGGAGTATCAATAAAGAGACACGAACCCAGAGGATATACTTCCATGGCCTTTGTCACGGGGTCGGTAGTAGTGCCGGGAGTTGCCGATACCAATGCTGTGTCTTGCCCGGTCAAAGCATTGACAAGGCTGGACTTTCCGCTGTTCCGTCGTCCGAAAATTGCAATGTGCAGACGGTTTGAATGGGGTGTATGATTCATATTCTCCTTTTTTCCTCCGCTTGAAATCTAAAATCTGAAATCCCTTTTACCTTCTTCTATCTCCCGAAGGTTACGCTCGGCTATCATACGTATCTTGGAATTCGGAATATGCGCCATCTCCTCACGAATCAGCCGTATGCCCTTCTCCTTTGTTTCGGGAGAGGCATAGTCCTCCAGATATTCTTTCAATGTCATCAGGGCATTGGGCTGGCAACAGTTTGCTATCTGCCCGCGCTTGACGAGCGACATGAAACGGTCTCCGGTGCGTCCCTCGCGATAGCAGGCGGTACAAAAGCTGGGGATATGCCCCAGGTCGAGCAGCCAATTCACCACTTCATCCAGCGTGCGCCGGTCGCTTACATCGAATTGGGAAGAGTCCTCCTCTTCCGTTTCCGGAACGGCATAGCCTCCCACACTGGTACGCGAACCGCCGCTTATCTGCGAAACGCCCAGTTCGAGCACCCGGCGGCGTACGGCTTCCGACTCACGGGTGGAAATAATCATTCCCGTATAAGGCACTGCAATGCGGGTAACCGCCACAATACGGCTGAACATCTCATCTGAGATGGCATCGGGAAAGTCTTCGGTCGAAATATCATCTGCCGGACAGATACGCGGCACGCTGATGGTATGCGGACCTACGCCAAAGGTAGCTTCCAGATGTTCGGCATGCATCAGCAATCCTACGAAGTCGTAGCGATAGGTATTCAGACCAAACAATACGCCGATACCTACATCGTCGATGCCTCCCTCCATGGCACGGTCCATCGCTTCGGTGTGGTAGGCATAATTACTTTTCGGTCCTGTAGGATGCAAGGCTTCGTAATGCCCTTTGCTGTAAGTCTCCTGAAAAAGGATATAGGTGCCGATGCCTGCCTCTTTCAGCAACCGATAGTTCTCCACCGTAGTAGCGGCTATGTTGACATTCACCCGGCGAATGGCTCCGTTCTTGTGATGGATGCTGTAGATAGTACGGATAGACTCCAGAATATAATCGATGGGATTGTTCCGAGGGTCTTCTCCAGCTTCCAGCGCCAGACGTTTATGTCCCATGTCCTGCAAGGCGATAACCTCGCGGCGTATCTCCTCTTGCGAGAGTCTCTTGCGGGGAATGGTACGGTTCTTGGCATGATACGGGCAATAGACGCAACCATTCACGCAATAGTTGGAAAGGTAAAGCGGGGCAAACATCACAATGCGGTTACCATAGAATTTCTGTTTGATTTCACGCGCCAAATGAAAAATACGCTCTACCAGTTCCGGCTCGTCGCATTCCAGCAGCAGGGCCGCCTCCCGATGGGAAAGCCCCCGGCACAAAGCAGCCTTGTCAATCAGACTCTCGATGAGCGGACGATTGTTGCGGTTTGCCCGGGCATACTCCAACGTGTCCAATATCTCCTGATGATTGATAAATTCTTCCGCTTGTCTTGACTTTATGTTATACACTTCGTAAATTGATAATTGGTAATTAAAATAAAGAATGAAGATTTGAAAATTATCAATTATCAACGGTCAATTCTCCATTCTCATAATCTCCTCTCTCTTTGGACACTTCATAGCCTATTCCTTTCAGTCGCTCCTCCAGTTTCTGCAAACCTTCTGCAGCTTCAGCACCCACAGAGGCTTTGTTGTCGTAAAGGGAATACTTTGCCCGTTGATGAGAAGGCGAAAGGTTGGGCATCACGACATTGGCGCCCGCCAATATTCCCCGCTCCCGTCCGTCCGGGGCAAGTGTAGCCAAGGCAGTAGTGGCAGGTATCAGTGCGGAAGGATGCATCAGCCGGAAGATAGAAAGCAACTTCAGCGTCAACTCCATATCTCCCGATGAAAAAGAGGAAAACGGAGTATCGTGATGCGGAAGGAAAGGTCCCATGCCTATCATCTCCGGATGAAACCGTTCGATGAAGAGAATGTCTTCCACCAGATGGTCCACCGTCTGGTAAGGACTGCCTACCATGATTCCGGTTCCCACTTGATAGCCTATCTCTTTCAACCACCCCAGGCATTGTAACCGGTGAGAAAGAGACGTCTCCGCCGGATGGAGCTTGCGATAGTGCCTTTCATTGCAGGTTTCGTGCCGCAACAGATAGCGGTTGGCACCTGCCAGGAAGAAACGTTCGTAGGCTTCCCGCGATTTCTCGCCCAAGGATAAGGTAATGGCACAATCCGGGAAGGATTGCCGGATGGCGGCAACTGTCTCCACCATCCCCTCATCCTTCACCGCCGGCGCTTCGCCCCCTTGCAGCACAAAGGTACGGAAGCCCAACCGATAGCCTTCATGGCAACACGAAAGAATCTCCTCCTGCGTCAGCTCATAACGGGTGATGTTCCGGTTCTCCTTCCGTATGCCGCAATAGTAGCAGTTATTGCAGCAACGGTTGGTTATCTCAATCAGTCCGCGAATGAAGATTTTATTGCCAAAGCGGGCAAGCGCTTCTTCCCGGGCAAGCCCTTGCAGGTAGGCTGCAAGGGCTGTGTCCCGACAAAGAAGCAAGGCTTTATACTCTTCGGCATCCAGCCTGCGATTGCTCCGCAGTTTGTCAATCAAATGCTTCATATAAACGGACAAAGGGCTAATACGTCTCTTTTCTCTTTGCCAACTCCTGCGTCAGCTGGCGCTTTCCGGCAGTTATTTCATTATGCGAACATGGCCCGGTAATACAACCGCCCTCACAAGCCATCACTTCAATAAACTGCCCCGGAGCCTTGCCCGACTTGACGTAAGCACGCAACGCACCAATAGCTTTCTTATCCAGATTAGCCACTTGTACGGCATTGATTTTATCCGCCTCTTCCTTCAGATAGGCTTTCACGGCACCCATCACGCCCCCTGCCTGCGCGAAGCCATGCGCCTCGCGCACGGAAGTGAAACTCATGGAATAGGGCTGTGCCTGCTCCATCTGAATATCCAGCCCGGCAAGCACAGAAGCCATTTCCTCGAAAGTCATGATGAAGTCCACCGCCTCGTCACGCTGCGCCTCTTTGCGCTTGGCGACGCAAGGACCTATAAAGACCACCTTCGCATCCGGATACTTCTCTTTAGCAATGCGGGCGGCATAATACATCGGAGACCCGGTACCTGACACGTAGGGCTTCATGGCAGGAATATGCTTGTTCACCAGCTCTATATAAGACGGACAGCAGGAAGTCGTCATAAACTTCTGTCCCTCCTCCAACTTCTCAATCAGCTCGTGCGCCTCGTTGCTGACAGTATCCATCGCTCCCTGAGCTACCTCAATGACATCCGTAAAACCAACTTGTTTCAATGCGCCATACACTTGTTCAATGGTTGTCTTGAACTGCCCCAGGATGGACGGAGCCACAATAGCTACCACCTGCTCACCCTTGCGGATTTTGTGTAACACGTCAAATACCTGCGATATTTCGAAAATTGCTCCGAACGGACATGCATTGAGACACTTTCCGCAATAGATACATTTGCTTTCGTCAATATGCTCTATCCCCTTCTCATCCTTACTGATGGCTTTTACGGGACAAGCTTCCTCACAAGGTACAGGAATATAAACAATGGCATGGTAGGGACAGCTCTTATGGCAGATGCCGCAACTGATACACGCATCATGGTCAATCCACGCCTGCCCGCTCTCCTTGACATGTACAGCTTTCTTGGGACAATTCACCTGGCAACTGCGTGCCGTACATCCGCGGCAAAGGTTCGTAATCTCGTAGTTTATCTGCACACATGCCGAACAAGCTTCGTCAATCACACACATGATATTGTCTTTCGGCTTGCCATTCTCCGCTCTATCCAGTGCACGGGCAGCGTACTCCGACAAAGGAGTCAGTTCATCCATCTCGTCCTCCATATCAAGTCCCAGCAACGGCAGTGACTTGTACTTCCACACTGCGCGCTCTTTGTGCACACAGCAGCGTCCCGCATGCTTAGAACGTCTCGGACTCAGCTCGATAGGCAGCCGGTCTATTTTCTCCACAAGTTCGTTATTATTCCACAGCTTTACCAGTTCCTTCAGCAATCTGTGGCGGACAATCATAATGTTGCTCGTAAATGCCATATTTTTTAAAATCAGAATTAGTTAGTTCGGTAACGGTCTGCAAAGATAACGATTGTTTCACAAAAAAGGCTTAACTTTACAACCCAAACAGTATAAATACCACCGATATGTTTACTATAAGAAAAGCAACGACAGCAGATTGCGCACTGATTCAGAGACTTGCGCAACAAATATTTCCCGTTACGTATAAGGATATCCTTACTCCCGAGCAGACCGCCTACATGATGGAATGGATGTATTCATTGGACAATATCCGTAAACAAATGGAAGAAGAAGGTCATGTCTACTTTCTGGCTTACAAGGAATGTGAAGCGGTGGGCTATGTGTCTGTAGAGCAGCAAGGGGAAAATTTATTTCACTTGCAGAAGATTTATGTACTCCCACATTACCAAGGTGCACATTGCGGCAGTTTCCTCTTCCGTGAAGCCATCAGGTATATCAAGGAAGTACATCCCGGCCCTTGTGTGATGGAGCTGAATGTGAACCGTAACAACAAGGCACTGCAGTTTTACGAACACATGGGAATGCAGAAACTCCATGAAGGGGATTTCCCGATAGGAAACGGATATTATATGAATGACTACATCATGGGACTGGAAATCTGAGCCCCGGCATTAAAAGTCCTCCAAAAATTAAAGGCTGCGCAGTTCATTACGAACATTGCGCAGCCTTTGGTTTTATCTTCCGTTTCCGATTACTTCGCCACCTTTTCAAGCCATTTTAGCATGAACAGCATGGTAAACATGGAAATGCAGCACGCTACTACGAATACCGTCCACGTCATCCAGATAGGGATACTTTCGTAGAGGATAGCACCGATAACGAGCAACTGATTACCAATGGCAGTAGCACCCAGCCAACCGCCCTGCATGATACCCTGATATTTGGGAGGAGCCACCTTGGACACGAATGAAATGCCCAACGGAGATATGTACAACTCGGCAACAGTCAATATCAGATAGGTAACCATCAGCAACAGCGGAGTCACCTTCACCGGAGAAGTACCCAAAGCGATAATATCCTTGTGCATCGGCAAGTTGCTTACATAAGAACCGATAGCCATTATAAGAAAGCCGGTGGCAGCAATACCCATACCGATGGCAATCTTCCGCGGAGTGGAAGGCTCTTTACCCTTGGCACGTTGTGCTGCAAAAACAGCCATAATAACCGGTGTCAGAGACACAACAAAAATCGGGTTCAAAGACTGGAATAGCTCAGCGGAAATAGCCATTCCGAACAAATTCAAATCTGTATATTCCTTGGCAAAATAAGTCAGCGTCAATCCATTCTGATGGAAAGAAAACCAGAAGAAAATTACCACACCAAATACGGCAAACAATGCATACATGCGCTGTTTCACCTCTTGCGCACTCATCTCCACAACAGTTGCGTCGCCTACTTTTGCAGCAACCTTCTTGCTGGGATCGGGGAACTTCTTTCTGTTGATGATAAAAATCACCAGAGAAAGAGCCATAGCCAAGATAGCTACACCGAATGCATAGTGGAAACCGGTAGTAAACACATTCAGATATTCATTGGCAAATACCGTCATATCCGTTATGGGTGTTCCGGAAATAGTGGCTTTTGCCGCCAATGCGCTATAAGCGTCCACAGCTTCGGGAGTCAGCGTTCCAGCCAGATGTCCGTGGCAAAGGGCAGGCAGGTCGGCATCATAATTGTAGCCGAATGTGGACAGCCACCAGTTACGTACGCCTACTGCGGCAAACGGAGCAAAGATGGCACCTACATTGATGAACATATAGAATAAGGAGAAACCGGAATCGCGCATGCTGGAATATTGGGGATTGTCGTACATCTGCCCTACCAGCGCTTGAAGATTTCCCTTGAAAAGGCCATTTCCGAAAGCTATGACAAACAAGGCTGCACAAGTAATCACCAAAAACAAGGTTTTATTGGCAACCGGTGTAGGAGACGGGATGGCCAGCATCAAGTAGCCTACCGCCATCAAGACAATACCGGTAAAGATGGTACCTTTGTAGTTACGAGTTCTGTCGGCAATAATACCACCTATCAATGCAAGAATGTAAATAGAAAAATAAAATGTTGAGTAAATCAACCCTGCCTCTTTTCCATCCAGTCCGAACTTGGCTTGCAGAAAAAGTACAAGAATGGCCATCATGGTATAAAAGCCGAAGCGCTCGCCCAAATTAGCAAAAGATGCGGCAATCAGACCTTTAGGGTGTTTGTTGAACATAAAAATTAGTTTTTAGAATTAGTAATTAGATTGATTTCTTGAATAATTCCTGCAAATATATAAATTCTATTGAATATTTCCTTATATAATTAAAATATCTCAGCAAAAAATAGAAGATTTATTCATTAAAAAGAACACAAACCTCTGCATGTACTTCCCTTACCAAATCCTTCGGATCCAGTTTAAGCTGCAAACCGCGTTGTCCGGCACTGATATAAATATATGGAAACTGAAGGCACGTTTCGTGAATATAGGTAGGGAAAGGCTTCTTCATGCCGATGGGTGAACACCCGCCCCGGACATAGCCTGTCAGGGGTAAAAGTTCCTTAACCGGAATAAGGTCACACTTTTTGTTACCCGATGCCTTTGCCGCCAGCTTCAAATCCACTTCGTGCTCACCCGGAATGACACAAACAAAATAGCCGGATTTATCACCGTGAAGAATCAGCGTCTTGAACACGCAATTGATGTCCTCACCCAAACTGGCAGCTACATGCACTGCACTTAAGTCATTCTCATCCACCTCGTAGGGAATGAGCTCATACGCAATCTTGGCCTTGTCGAGAAGCCTTGCTGCATTCGTCTTATTGATTTTCACCATGGCAATTTACAAATTTTATTTTATCAGCTTCCAGCTCTTCACGCAGGAATTTCGGAGTATAGCCTTTCTCGCTTTTTGCCACCTCTTCAGGCGTCCCGCAGGAAAGAAGCTCCCCTCCTCCCTTGCCACCTTCAGGCCCCATATCAATGATATAATCTGCCATCTTGATAACATCGAGATTATGCTCAATGACGACAACAGTATTCCCTTTGTCTACGAGTTTGTTCAACACGTTCATCAGAACGCGAATATCCTCGAAATGGAGTCCGGTGGTAGGCTCGTCAAGGATATAAAGAGTCTTGCCCGTATCACGTTTGGAAAGTTCAGTAGCCAACTTCACGCGCTGACTCTCACCTCCGGAGAGCGTGGTGGAGGACTGCCCCAACTTGATATAACCCAATCCGACTTCCTGAATAACCTTAATTTTGTTCAATATCTGAGGAACATTCTCGAAAAACTCCACCGCACGGTTGATGGTCATATCCAGCACATCGGCAATGGATTTTCCCTTAAAACGTACTTCCAGCGTCTCGCGGTTGTAGCGTTTGCCGTGACACACCTCGCAAGGCACATACACATCTGGCAGGAAATTCATCTCAATACACTTGTACCCGTTGCCTTGGCAAGCCTCGCATCGCCCTCCACTGACATTGAAGGAGAAGCGTCCCGCCTTATATCCGCGTATCCTCGCTTCGGGTAAGCCGACAAACAGATTGCGTATATCGGAAAATACGCCCGTATACGTGGCCGGATTGGAACGCGGGGTACGCCCCAAGGGAGACTGATCTACATTCACCACCTTATCTATATATTCTAATCCTTCAATGCTGCCATACTCCAAAGGGTCCTGCAGAGAACGATAGAATTTCTGTGAAAGAATAGGCTGCAACGTCTCATTGATAAGCGTGGACTTACCACTGCCGGAAACACCAGTAACGCAAATCAGCTTGCCCAACGGAAACTCCACATCCACATTCTTCAGGTTATTACCCTTGGCGCCACGCAGCCACAGGCTGTGCCCATTGCCCTCGCGACGCTTGGCAGGCACCTCGATGGCACGTTCACCGTTCAAGTATTGGGAAGTCAGCGTATGCGTCCGGAGCATTTCGCGGGGAGTACCGGCAAAGACAACATCCCCTCCCAGCCTACCGGCTTTCGGCCCCATATCAATGACATAATCGGCCGCAAGCATCATATCCTTGTCATGCTCCACCACAATGACGGAGTTGCCAATGTCACGCAAGTCCTTCAAAGAGCATATCAAGCGCTGGTTGTCTCGTTGGTGCAGGCCGATACTCGGCTCGTCCAATATATACAACACATTCACCAACTGAGAGCCTATCTGCGTAGCCAGGCGGATACGCTGGCTTTCGCCACCGGAAAGGCTGACGGAACTGCGGTTCAGCGAAAGATAATCCAGACCGACGTCAAGCAGAAACTTGAGCCGTGTACGGATTTCCTTCAGGATTTCACCGGCAATCTGCTGCTGCTTGCTACTGAGATACGGGTTCACGTTTGCCAGCCAGTCATACAGTTCATTGATGTCCATCGTGGACAATTCGTAGATGTTCTTGTCGTGAATGCGGAATGAAAGCGCTTCTTTATTCAACTTGGCACCATGACATTCCGGACAAACGGCAGTCTTGGCAAACTGATCCGCCCACTTCTGCGCCGTGGCAGAAGCATCCTTCTCCTGCAACATCTTGATATACTTTACAACCCCCTCAAACGTCACAAAATAATCGGAAGAGGTGCCTATCAGTGAACTCTTTATCTTGATACGCTCGTCCGAGCCGTAGAGTATCTCATCCAGTGCATCGTCCGGCAACTTCTTCACCGGAGTTTTCAGCGTTGCTTCATATTTCTCCAGTAAGGCGGCAATCTGCCAGAAAATCATGCTGTTCTTGGCTTTCCCCAAGGGTGCGATGGCACCTCCGGCGATGGAGAGCTCGCGGTCGGGAATCACCTTGTCGATGTCAATCTGGCTCACCACCCCCAGCCCTTTGCACTTGGGGCATGCGCCCTGCGGGGAGTTGAAGGAGAAGTTGTGCGGTGCCGGTTCCCGATAAGACAACCCCGTCACGGGACACATCAGCCGCTTGCTGTAATGGCGCACGCTGTCGGTCTGCGCATCGAGTATCATCAGCAGTCCGTCACCTTGGCGCATGGCGGTGGCCACGCTGTTCTTCAGACGTGTGTCATCCTTATCCGTCACCACCAACTTATCTATCACCACCTCCACATCGTGGTTCTTGTAGCGGTCCAGTTTCATACCGGGCAAAGCTTCGTGCACCTCACCATCCACACGTACATAGAGGTAGCCCTTCTTGCGCACCTGTTCGAAGAGTTCTTTGTAATGTCCCTTACGGCTACGCACCAGCGGGGCAAGAATATAAATGCGTTTTCCCTTGTAATCCTTCAGGATAAGGTCAAGAATCTGTTCCTCGGTATACTTCACCATCTTCTCGCCCGAAAGGTAAGAATAAGCGTCACCAGTACGGGCAAAGAGCAGACGCAGATAGTCGTAGACCTCTGTGGTGGTGCCTACGGTGGAGCGTGGATTCTTGTTCGTAGTTTTTTGCTCAATAGAGATAACCGGACTCAATCCCGTTATCTTGTCCACGTCCGGACGTTCCAGATTACCCAGAAAGTTACGGGCATAGGCTGAAAAGGTCTCGATATAGCGACGTTGCCCTTCGGCAAAAATAGTATCGAATGCCAGGGAGGACTTGCCGCTTCCGCTCAAGCCTGTAATCACAGTCAGGCTGTTACGAGGGATTTCCGCATCAATATTCTTGAGGTTGTGTACACGCGCACCATATACATTGATATATTCTGTTTCTTCTTGCATGTTGATTAATCCTATCGTTTTAACTGCAAAAATAACTGTTTCCCCCCGAATATCAGCTGGCAAGCGCTATTTTTCAGTTTTGAAATGCACAATATTATTTCTTAACGCAATCCTTTGGTTAGAATGCCACAATATTCGTACCTTTGCAGCTACTTTGGGAAATTGTAAACATAAACCAACGATTACTGAATGAAAACGATTAACCGCATTATCTGCTCCTTGCTGCTTGCCGGTGCATACAGTATCAATGCAGTAGCACAAGAGAATCAATCTTATTTTCTGCATACTATCGAGAAAGGACAAAGTCTTTATTCCATCGCCAGCATGTACGGCGTCAGCCAGTCGGATATCATCAAGCTGAATCCCGGCAGTGACGAAAAAATATTCATCGGACGCACGCTGCGCATCCCGCGCAACGCTGCCAACGTACAAAAAGAGACATACCATACTATCGAAGCCGGTGAGACCCTCTACCGGTTGACCGTAAAATACAATGTATCTGCCAGAGCCATCTGCGATGCCAACCCGGGACTGAGTGCCGAGAATTTTCGTATCGGACAAGTAATCCGCATCCCTTCCACAACCGAAGCCAAAACCATTGTCCCAGTTGAAACGCAAAACAACACTATGGTTGCCAACAATATTCCCGGCCCCGTAGAATCACGATGCCGTGACATGCACAAGGTGAAACGGAAAGAAACCGTATTCAGCATCAGCCGCGAATACGGCATCAGCGAAACCGAACTGATAGCCGCCAACCCGGAGTTGAAAGGCGAAAACAAAATAAAGAAGGGAACCTTCCTCTGTATTCCCTATCCCAAAGCGCAGACGGAGCAAAGCACCCAATCGCAGGCAATACCTACCGACAGTGAGTTGTTCCGCGAAAACAGAAAAGAGACAGAGCGTTTCAGCACCATCAAGGCTGCTGTCATCCTCCCCTTCCTGGACGGGGTATCGAAGAGCGAATCCTCCCGTATGGTAGAATACTACGAAGGTCTGCTGATAGCCGTAGACAGCCTGAAACGTACCGGCACTTCCATTGACCTGTATACTTACAATTCGGGTCCCGAGAACACCTCATTGAACTCCATTCTGGGTAAAAGCGAGATGAAAGATATGGACATCATCTTCGGGCCTCTATACCAACAACATATCAAGCCGCTGGCCGAGTTTGCCAAGAAACAAAACACGCGTCTGGTGATACCATTTACGTCGAAAGACAACACTGTATTTCAGAATCCGGCAATCTACCAGATAAATACCCCACAATCTTATCTGTACTCCGAGGTGTACAATCATTTCGTACGCCAGTTCCCCAATGCCAATGTCATCTTTATTGAAGCCAGCCAGGATACCAAGGACAAGGCAGAATTCATCAAGGGACTGAAAGACGAACTACGCAACCGTTCCATCCCGATGAAGAGCTTGAAAGAGAGTGTCACCGTAGAATCCTTGAAAACGGTATTACGTGCTGACCGTGAGAACATCTTCATTCCCACATCAGGCAGCAACCTGACATTGATTAAGATACTTCCCCAATTAACGCTATTGGTGCGCGAGCAACCCGAAAGCCGTATTCATTTGTTCGGTTATCCGGAATGGCAGACCTACACCAAAGACCACCTGGAAGCCTTCTTTGAGTTAGACACCTATTTTTATTCCTCTTTCTATACAAACAACCTGCTTCCTGCCGCCATCAACTTCACCAAAACCTACCGCAGATGGTATGGTAAGGAGATGGATGAGCGCTATCCCAAATTCGGAATGCTAGGCTTTGATACCGGTTATTTCTTCCTGAAAGGACTTGCGCGCTACGGCTCTTCTTTCGAGAAAAACATGCAGGGATTAGATTTGATACCTATCCAGACCGGCTTCAAGTTCCAACGGGTAAACAACTGGGGAGGCTTCATCAACAAGAAGGTGTTCTTTGTGCACTTCACCAAGAACTTTGAGCTAGTGAAACTGGACTTTGATTAGGGATTCATATAACTCGTAACTATATTTTCGAATGAAACTAAAAACAATCGTCATATTCGCCTTACTGGTGTGTGCATGTGTATTGCCTCTGCATGCACAGGTGGGCGAGCAACGCCACAACTTCGCTGTCGGCGTCAATGGAGGCATCAATCTGAATAGCGTAAGCTTCTCTCCCTCTGTCAAGCAGAAGAATCTGATGGGCGTCAACGGTGGTGTGACAGCCCGATATATCTCTGAGAAATATTTCAGTATGATTTGTGGTGCACAAATTGAAATAAACTACTCACAGCACGGTTGGAATGAGTACTATGAGGACTACCCCACACTGAGCTACACTCGCACCATGAACTATGTGGAAATACCGTTCTTGGCACATCTGGCATTCGGCAAAAACCGCGGTCTGCAATTCTTTATCCATGCCGGTCCACAGATAGGTTTCCTGCTTGGCGACAGTGAAAAGATAGACGGTGATTGGGACGGTACTATAGCAGACTCCTACACCCACATCACCGTGGAACAGCACGGAAAGGCCATAGACAATAAATTTGACTACGGCATTGCAGGTGGAGCAGGCATAGAACTGCGCACCAAGGCTGGCAATTTCCTTGTAGAAGGAAGATACTACTATGCTTTGTCCGATTTCTATGGTAGCACCAAGAAGGATTTTTTCTCACGTTCCGCACATGGAGTTATTACAGCCAAGATTACTTATTTGTTCGACTTGAAGAAATAATACCTTCAAGTAGTATTCTGAGCTATCCTACAGAAATCCCAGGTTCTTGCTAAGATATCCGGGATTTTTGTCCGTTTTTATATTCCGCCCTCACCCACTTCCCGCCTCTTTCTTCCATCACACTTGAAAGATGTCTCAGACGCCCATATCTATATGCTCGCCTTATACGGAACAGCAGTAGTCCCAAGTGACAAGGTCTAAGGAAAAATCCAGTAAAAAGGCAGACCACGTATTCCGAATGAAACACGTGGTCTGCCTTTTATTATTAATTATCAAAACCCTTCTTATCTTCTTAAACGATCTGCTGCCTTCACCATCACCTCATCCTTGTAGATGGCACGAAAAGCCAGATAGTTGAGAATGATGGCTACCACCGGAAGGCAGAGAGCCCATCCTAGCTGGAAAGTCATTGCATCTAAATTATCCTTCAAAATGAACATAAAGACACAGAAAGCTATGTAGTAGCCTATCAGCAGAATACTGCTAAAAATCGTCATACGTATTTGCAACATACGGTTACGGAAAAGGAATATAGTACAGAAGGCAACAAGCACACTGAGCAACAATATCCCGAACAAGCCCCAAGTAGACAAAAATCCTCCGCCAGCCAAAGACACTCCCAGAGGTTTGAAAACATGTGCCGTTACTCCGTCCGTTCCAATGAACTGTCCTACAGGCATACAGATTGTCACAACCAGCAAGATAGTTACCAACAACAAATAAACGGATTGAATACGCTGTATCATTACTGCAATTTTTCTTTTTCCTTAGCCGGGTTACGATAATAAATCTTACCCTCAATATACTCTTGTGTTCCAATCAATGTCGGCTTCGGCAGTTTTTCGTAATAGCGGGAAATCTCAATCTGTTCCCGGTTTTCGAATACTTCTTCCAGATTATCATTGTAAGAGGCAAACTCAGCAAGCTTTTTAGAAAGGTCATTCTTGATTTCCACACTAATCTGGTTGGCACGTTTTCCGATAATCGCTACGCTTTCGTATACATTACCAGTATCCTCACACAACTCCATCATATCACGGGTCACCGTAGTAGTAGGAGCATTTGTCTTTCTGTAATCCATAAATTTATCTATCGTATTAATTACAAATTATTAATTACTTTATCAATCATAAACTCTAAATCACAAATTACTTAGCATATTCTTGCCATTTGCAATTCGTAACTTTCAGTCTGTGGCTTCTTATTATTACTCTTCGCTTCCTTCTCCCAGCATTTTCTGTGCCTCCTTGAAGATTCGGTCGGCTTCCTTCGTATATTTGCTTTCAGGGAATTCGTTTTTAAAAGCATAGCACTCATCCACAGCTTCACGGTAACGTTCCGCTCTTCTATCTTCCACACTATATACAGCCAATTCATACTTGGCACGCAAGATAAGAATGGATAAGTCTTCACGCAGGTTGGTATATGGATAATCCTTCAAGGCATTCTGAGCAGTGATAACACACGCCTGATAGTTATTGCCCAGATAGTTACCCATATTATAATAAAGTTTTGCAGACAGATATTCCTTCATCACCAACTTGTCCTGCAAGGCAAATATCATGTTCTGTGCCTCCTCTTTCTTGGAGCTTTGCGGGAAGTATTCCATAAACATCTGCAACTGTTGGATAGCACTATATGTACCGGATTGATCCAAACGCGGCTCCGGAGTATCCAGATACAAAGCTTTACCGGCATGGAAGCGTGCCAATTCTGTAAATGTACCACGGGGATAAACGTTGTAGTACTGAATGAAAGTCTGCGCAGCAGTCTGATAATCCTTCTGGTTATAGTAACTCATGCCCAGCATATAGAGGGATTCCTCCGCCTTATCAGTACCTTTGAGAATGGCAATCAATTCGTTGAGCAAAGTAGCAGCACGGTTGTACTGACCTTTTGCGAAATAATTTTTTGCCGCTTCGTACTTATATTCATAATCCGTGCTTTTCAGCAATTTATTGTATTCTCCACACGAGGAGAGCAGCAATGCTGCAAGCAGAGTTATTAGGATGTTCTTCTTCATTACTTTTGTTCAAATAATGCGCAAAGATAGAGGTTCGCATCGAATAAAGCAACGATACGAGCCTTAATTTTTCAAAAACCAGATGAACGGGTTAGAAACAGGGACCAACGGTTAGTGGTTAGGGATTATCCCTAACCACTATTTCACAGTTTATACAAGTCACTTGCCGCCAACAAATCGACCTTTTTTTCTGTCAATACACGGATACAGTTATCCATGTCGTTGGGACGGATGATAACATTGGCCGTTTCACCGTTGGCAAAAGAATACATATACTCGATGAAGACACCTTCGTCGGACAGGAAACGGAGTACTTTTGCCAATGAGCCGGGGATATTAGGACAACTGATCCCTACCACATCTGTCACATTCACAGCGAAGTGATTATTTTTCAAAGCCTTATATGCTTTATCCGGTTCGGAAACAATACCACGAAGGATACCGAAATCGGCATTCTCTGCAATACATAGAGCAGAAAGGTTGACACCTTCTTTTGCAAGAACTTCAGTCACCTCCGTGAGGCGGCCGGACTTGTTCTCCAGAAAAATGGAAAGTTGTTTTGCTACCATGATTATTGAGTTATAAGTTATAAGTTATTAAAGCTTTCGGTTGTCGATGACGCGCTTTGCCTTGCCTACGCTGCGCTCAATACTGCGTGGTTCTACCAGACGGACATCTACGCCGAGGCCGAGTACACTCTGCAGGCGGGCTACGAGCTTCTTCTTCAGAGCCAACATCTTGTTGATTTCGTCGGAATAGTATTCAGGGCGAACTTCAACCTGCAACTCCATGGTATCGGTATTGTTCTTGCGGTCTACCAGCAAGAGATAGTGAGGCTCGAATTCCGGCATTTCGAGAATGACAGACTCTATCTGCGTGGGGAATACGTTGACACCACGGATAATCAGCATATCATCACTACGTCCCAAGATACGGTCCATACGAACCAAGGTACGTCCGCAGGAGCATTTTTCATAATGCAGAGCAGTGAGGTCCTTTGTGCGGTAACGCAACAGCGGCATACCCTCTTTCGTAAGGTGAGTGAACACCAATTCACCTGTCTGGCCGGGAGCAACCGGCTCAAGAGTCTTCGGGTCTACAATTTCGGGGAAGTAATGGTCTTCATTGAGGTGGGTGCCATGCTGGCACTCGCATTCATAGCCCACACCGGGACCGGCAATCTCGCTAAGTCCGTAAATATCGAAGGCCTTGATACCCAATTTAGTTTCAATATCCCGACGCATACTTTCAGTCCACGGCTCAGCACCAAATGCTCCTATTTTCAACCTGAACTCTTCGCGGGGAAGACCGGAGTCCTTGATGGCATCTGCCAAATAGAGGGCGTATGAGGGTGTACAGCAGAGTACAGTAGAACCGAAATCATGCATCAGCGTAATCTGCTTCTCCGTATTGCCACTGGACATCGGGATAACAGAAGCCCCGATATTCTCGGCACCGGCATGCGCACCCAGTCCGCCGGTAAAAAGTCCGTAACCGTATGACACCTGAAAAATATCCGAGCTACTGGCACCATAGGCGGTAAAAGCCCGTGAAAGGCATTCGGACCATGCCGAAAGATCTTTTCTGGTATAGCCTACCACAGTAGGCTTTCCGGTAGTGCCGGAAGAGGCATGGATACGTACAAGCTGACTCATGGGTACTGCACAAAGTCCGAAGGGATAATTGTCCCGCAAGTCATACTTGGTGGTAAAAGGCAGTTTTACAATATCATCTATACTGTTTATATCATCAGGAGTAATTCCCAGTTCCTGCATTTTCTTACGGTAAAAAGGAGTGTCATGATACACACGCTCCACAGTCCTTTTGAGGCGAATACTCTGGATTTTACGAAGGCTCTCGCGGTCCATGCATTCAATACTTTCATTCCAAATCATGTTCTTCGTTGTATTACAATTATTAATGGTTGTTATCAATATAGCTGCAAAGTAAACAAAAAAATTTTGTTTATCTCAAAGATTTTGCCGAATATTGCCGCATTAAAAAAGAGACAATGAGCAAATTCGAACTGACATCTGCCTACCAGCCCACCGGTGACCAGCCGGAGGCCATCGCACAGCTGACCGAGGGTGTGCGCGAGGGACTCCCCGCACAGACATTACTCGGTGTCACCGGTTCCGGAAAGACATTCACCATAGCCAATGTCATTGCCAACATCAACAAGCCCACACTGATATTGAGCCACAACAAGACGCTGGCCGCCCAGCTGTATAGCGAGTTCAAGGGATTCTTCCCGAACAATGCTGTGGAATATTATGTATCCTACTACGATTATTACCAGCCCGAAGCCTATCTGCCGTCTTCGGACACTTACATAGAAAAGGACCTCGCCATTAACGACGAGATAGACAAGTTGCGTCTTGCCGCAACCTCGGCCCTGCTTTCGGGCAGGAAAGACGTGGTGGTAGTATCTTCCGTTTCGTGCATCTACGGCATGGGAAACCCGGCAGACTTCTACAACAACGTCATCGAAGTGCAGCAAGGAAGGAACTTCAGCCGCAATGTCTTCCTGCGACGCTTGGTAGACAGTCTTTACGTACGCAATGACATAGACCTGAACCGCGGCAACTTCCGCGTGAAAGGCGACACAGTGGACATTTACCTGGCTTACGCCGACAACCTGCTGCGCGTCACCTTTTGGGGAGACGAGATAGACAGCATCGAGGAAGTGAACCCCATGAGCGGCATCACCGTCGCCAGGTTCGACGCCTATAAGATTTATCCCGCCAACCTCTTCATGACTACCAAAGAAGCCACGTTGCGTGCCATACACGAGATAGAGGACGACCTGCACAAACAGGTGCAATGGTTTGAAAACGAAGGTCGTCCATTCGAGGCCAAGCGCTTGCAGGAACGGGTAACCTACGACATGGAAATGATACGCGAATTGGGACATTGCTCCGGCATTGAGAATTACTCGCGCTACTTTGACGGACGTGCTGCCGGTACCCGCCCCTACTGCTTGCTGGATTTCTTCCCTGAAGATTTCCTGATAGTCATTGACGAAAGCCACGTCAGCGTCCCGCAGATACGTGCCATGTATGGAGGTGACCGTGCCCGCAAGATAAACCTGGTGGAATACGGTTTCCGCCTACCGGCTGCCATGGACAACCGCCCGCTGAAGTTCGATGAATTCGAAGAGATGGCCAAGCAAGTGATTTACGTCAGCGCCACACCGGCAGACTATGAGCTGATGAAATCCGAAGGCATCGTAGTGGAGCAGGTCATCCGCCCGACCGGACTCCTGGACCCTATCATCGAGGTGCGTCCCAGCCACAACCAGATAGACGACCTGATGGAAGAAATCCAGGTACGCATCGAAAAGAGCGAGCGAACCCTTGTCACCACCCTCACCAAACGAATGGCCGAAGAACTGACCGAATATCTGCTGAACAATAACGTGAAGTGTAATTATATCCACAGCGACGTAGATACTTTGGAACGTGTGAAGATTATGGGTGACTTGCGCGAGGGTATCTACGATGTACTTGTCGGGGTCAATCTGCTACGTGAAGGTCTCGACCTGCCAGAGGTCTCTCTTGTTGCCATTCTTGATGCTGACAAGGAGGGGTTCCTCCGTTCCCACCGTTCACTGACACAGACTGCCGGACGTGCCGCCCGTAACGTGAACGGCATGGTCATCATGTATGCCGACAAGATAACGGACAGCATGCAACTGACCATCGACGAGACCAACCGCCGTCGCGAGAAGCAGTTGAAGTACAACGAAGAGCACGGCATCACGCCACAGCAAATCAAGAAAGCGAAGAACCTCAATGTGTTTGCCACCAACGAGGCTTCCGGCGAAGCCGTCCTCAGCAGCGAGAAGTTCACTTCCAGCACTCCCCGCCCCTATGTGGAACAAGAAAGTACATCTACGATGGCTGCCGACCCGATTGTACAATACATGAGCCGCTCACAACTAGAAAAAAGCATCGAACGCACCAGGAAGCTTATGCAGGAAGCAGCCAAGAAACTCGATTTTATCGAAGCAGCCCAGTATCGCGACGAGGTATTGAAAATGGAGGAACTGTTGAAAGGAAAAGACAAGTGAGAAAAGATAGAACGGCATTTATTTTTCTCATTATTTTTGTGTACGTTTGCAGGTAAATTCAATGCAGCGATTTACATGGAATTATTAGTATATAAAGCCTCTGCCGGTTCCGGCAAAACCTTCACGCTAGCCGTGGAATACATCAAGCATTTGATAATCAATCCACGCGCCTACCGGCAGATACTTGCCGTAACCTTCACCAACAAGGCCACGGCAGAGATGAAGGAACGCATACTGACACAGCTTTACGGCATCTGGAAGGGAGAACCGTCTTCCGAAGCATACCTGGAAAGAATTAAGAATTATAATTTAAAAGCTCAAGGAGAGAGTGGAGACGAATTGACGGACGAGGACATCCGCCAACGGGCCGGCATGGCACTGCAATACATGCTGCATGACTACAGCCGTTTCCGCGTGGAAACCATCGACTCCTTTTTTCAATCCGTGATGCGTAACCTTGCCCGCGAACTGGAGCTGAGTCCTAACCTGAACATAGAGCTGAACAACAGTGAAGTGCTGAGTGATGCCGTAGACAGCCTCATCGAGAAGCTCACCCCCACTTCTCCCGTACTGGCATGGCTGCTGGACTACATCGACGAGCGCATCCGCGACGACAAACGCTGGAATGTCTCGAACGAAGTGAAAAGCTTCGGACGAAACATCTTTGATGAAAGCTACATAGAACGCGGCGAAAAGCTGCGGCAATGCCTGCGTACTCCGAACACGCTGAAACTCTACCGGGATGTGTTGCGCGACATGGAGACCGAAGCCCTGGAACAGATGAAAAGCTTCTGCGACCAGTTTGAGGGCGAACTGGAAGGGCATGCACTCACTCCCGAAGACTTGAAGGGAGGCGCCCGAGGCATAGGCAGCTACTTCCGCAAGCTGCGCGACGGCAGACTGTCGGACAAGGAAGTGCTGAACGCCACCCTGCAAAACAGCTTGGCTGATGCAAAAAACTGGGCAACAAAAACGTCTGCACGGAAGGACGACATCCTCCGTCTGGCAGAAACCAGCCTGATGCCTTTACTGCAGGAAGCTGAAAGAATGCGTCCGCAACGCAACCGTACGCTGAACAGTTGCCGCCTCTCGCTCCAGCACCTCAACAAACTGCAACTTCTCAATCACATCGACGAAGAGGTACGTACGCTGAACCGAGAGCATAACCGCTTTCTATTGTCGGACACCAACGCTCTGCTGCACAAGTTGGTGCGCGAGGGTGACTCTTCGTTCGTCTTCGAGAAAATCGGCGCCAACATACGCAACGTCATGATTGACGAATTCCAGGATACCAGCCGCATGCAATGGGACAACTTCCGCCTACTGTTGCTCGAAGGACTTTCGCAAGGAGCCGACAGTCTGATTGTAGGAGACGTGAAGCAGTCCATCTACCGCTGGCGCAACGGAGACTGGGGAATACTGAACAGTTTGGGCAATGAAGAATTGAAAATGGAGAGTGGAGAATCAAGTTCTCCATTAAACAACTTTCCCGTCCGTGTGGAAACCTTAAAGACAAACCGGCGTAGCGAAACGAACATCATCCGTTTCAACAATCAAGTATTTACGGCTGCCATAGACCACCTCAACGCACTGCATCTGAACGAGCTGAAAGAGGATTGCCTACCCCTGAAACGCGCTTATGCCGACGTAGTGCAGGAATCGCCCAAGAGCAAGGAATACGGCTATGTAAAAGCCGCCTTCCTTGAACCGGATGATGAACACAACTATACAGAGCAAACCCTTCTCGCCTTAGGAGAAGAGGTACAACGGCTACAGGAGGAAGGCGTAGCACTGAATGACATCACCATCCTTGTCCGCAAGAACAAGAATATCCCGCCAATAGCCGACTATTTTGACAAAGAACTGCATCTCTCTGTCGTGTCCGACGAAGCTTTCCGGCTGAATGCTTCCCTTTCCATCTGCATGCTGATGGATGCCCTGCGCTGCCTGTCGAATCCGGAAAACAAGATTGCGGAGGCTTCGTTAATGGAGAATTGCAAATTACAAAAGACCAACGACGAGCAGCAAGAAGACACGGCTCCCCTTCCCGAAGCTTTTACCTCCCGGCGGGAAACGCTGCGCCTGATGCCCTTGTATGAGTTGCTGGAAGAACTGTTCAGCATCTTCGGCATGAGCCGTATTGAAAAGCAAGATGCCTACCTCTTCTCCTTCTTCGATGCTGTGACGGAGTATCTGCAAAGCAACTCTTCCGAACTGGACAGCTTCATACGCTACTGGGACGAAACCCTTTGCAACAAGACCATCCCCAGCGGTGAGACGGACGGTATACGCATCCTCTCCATCCATAAGTCCAAAGGACTGGAATTCCATACCGTACTGATTCCCTTCTGCGACTGGAAGCTGGAGAACGAAACCAACAACCAGCTGGTGTGGTGCGTACCGCCGGAAGAGCCTTATAATGCCATCAGCCTAGTGCCGGTGAACTATTCCGCCACCATGGCGGAATCCATATACCGGCAAGACTATCTGCACGAACGACTTCAATTGTGGGTAGACAATCTGAATTTGTTATATGTGGCCTTTACCCGTGCCGGCAAAAACCTCATTCTCTGGAGCCGGAAGGAACAGAAGGGAACCATGTCCGAACTCCTTGCCCACACCCTGCCCCGCATAGCCAAGGACGGAGCGGGCAGTTGGGACGAAGAGGCTACCATATACGAGAACGGCAGGATTTGCCCCTCTCCCGCCCCCGTTTCACAACATGACGCAGACAATCCTGCTGATGACGAAGCCAAACCTCTATGCTGCGAACGTAACCCTAAGGTTTACGAACAGCAACCGGTCAACAGACTTTCGCAAAAGCCAGCCAAACTGTCCGTCCACATGGAAAGCATGCTTCATGACATTGAATTCCGCCAATCCAACCGTTCGGCAGACTTCATAGCAGGAGTGGACGAAGCAGAATCCAACCAGCGCTTCATCAACCGGGGACGTTTGCTGCACACCCTATTTTCTGCTATCGAAACGGAAGAAGACATTGACAATGCCATCAGCCAACTCATCTTTGAAGGTGTGATTGGACGGAGTGAGACGGAAGAAGAAATACGCGACCTCACCCAACGCGCCTTCTCTCTGCCCCAAGTCAAGGACTGGTATTCAGGAACGTGGCAGCTGTTCAATGAATGCGACATCATCTGGCAGGAGAACGGCGAACTGCGGACACGCCGCCCGGACCGCGTGATGATGCGCGGTGAAGAAATCGTAGTGGTGGACTTCAAGTTCGGAAAGCCGAACAAGAAGTACAACAAACAAGTGCAGGGATACATGCAACTGCTAGCCCGCATGGGGTATGCCGCAGAAAATATACAGGGCTACTTATGGTATGTAGAAGAGAACAACATAGAACCGGTATAACTCACCTCACCATCAACCATCAATTGTCAACTGAATCATGGAAACATTCCTCCAATTGGTCGCCCGCGACCTTTACGCCAAAATAGGAAACGACCTCTCGCGCACTGCCATCGTTTTCCCCAACAAACGTGCCAGTCTGTTCTTCAACGAATACCTGGCAGCCGAAACAGACCGCCCTTTGTGGTCACCTGCCTACGTCAGCATTAGCGAACTGTTCCGTCAACTCTCGCCATTGAAGTCCGGCGACCCTATCCGTCTGGTATGCGAACTATATAAGGTATTCCGAGAAGAGACCCGCAGCGAAGAAACTCTGGACGACTTCTACTTCTGGGGAGAACTGCTCATCAGTGACTTCGACGACGTTGATAAAAACCTTGTAGATGCTAACAAGCTATTCAGCAATCTGCAAGAACTGAAGAACATCATGGACGACTACGACTTCCTTGACGAAGAGCAGGAAGAAGCCATCCGACAATTCTTTCAGAATTTCTCCATAGAAAAGCGAACGGAATTGAAAGCCAAATTCATCTCCCTCTGGGATAAGCTGGGCGACATCTACCACCACTACCGCCGAAACCTCACGGAACTTGGCATTGCCTACGAAGGCATGATGTACCGCAATGTCATGGAGCAACTCGATACCGACCGACTGCGCTACGACCGCTATGTATTTGTCGGCTTCAATGTGCTGAATAGAGTAGAAACCCGCTTCTTCCAACTCTTGCAGGATGCCGGGAAAGCAATGTTCTATTGGGATTACGACGTGTTCTACACCCGGCTCCCCCTTGAGCAGAAGCCGCCCTATACCCACGAAGCAGGCGAATTCATCCTCCGCAACCTAAAGTTGTTCCCCAACCAACTGCCCGAAACTTCTTTTGATGTACTGCGGAAGCCCAAGAACGTACGTTTTATCTCCGCTTCTACCGAAAATGCACAAGCCCGCTACTTGCCGCAATGGATTAAAAATAATGAGGAATCGGCCGGAAGAGAAGAATCAAGGACTCCTTCCTCATTCAAAGACACTGCCGTGGTCCTCTGCAACGAGTCCCTGCTGCTCCCCGTCCTCCACTCCATTCCGGCAGAAGTAAGGGACGTCAACATCACGATGGGTTTCCCCCTTGCCCAAACTCCGGTATACAGCTTCATCAACGCCCTTGTAGAGCTACAGACTACCGGCTACCACGCAGGCACCGGACGATATACCTACGAGACCGTGCTCACCCTGCTGAAGCATCCTTATACCCGGCAGCTTTCCTCCCATGCCGAAGCACTGGAAAGGCAGCTTACCCGGGACAACCGCTTCTATCCCCTTCCCTCGGAACTGAAGCAAGACACATTCCTTGAACAAGTCTTTACACCACAGAATGGCATCGCTGCCCTATGCGGCTACCTCACCGGACTGCTTCGTGAAGTAGCCGTCCTCTATCGCCAGGAAAAAGACGTGGAAGACATCTTTAACCAGCTGTACCGCGAATCTCTGTTCAAAAGCTACACCCTCGTCAACCGCCTGCTCAATCTGATAGAGACCGGGGAACTGAGTAGTCTGCACACAGACACACTGAAGCGACTGCTGAACCGCCTGCTTACCTCCGCCAACATTCCCTTCCACGGAGAACCCGCCATCGGCATGCAAGTAATGGGTGTACTGGAAACGCGCAACCTTGATTTCCGCAACCTCATCATGCTCTCTCTCAACGAAGGGCAGCTGCCCAAAGCCGGAGGCGATTCCTCCTTCATCCCCTACAACCTGAGGAAAGCATTCGGCATGACTACCATCGAACACAAGAACGCCGTCTATGCCTACTACTTCTACCGCCTCATCCAGCGGGCAGAAAACGTCACCTTATTATATAACACCTCTTCCGACGGGCTGAACCGCGGAGAGATGTCCCGCTTCATGCTGCAATTCCTGGTTGAGTCGCCACACGACATCTCCCTCGAGTACCTTGAAGCCGGACAATCGCCCCAGCAAGCGCGGAAAATTGAGATTCACAAGACACCGGAAATGTTGCAACAGATGTTCAATGCCTACGACGTCCACCAACGTCCCCAGGCATTCTTTTCCCCCTCTGCCCTCAATGCCTATCTGGACTGCCGGCTGAAATTCTACTACCGATATGTAGCCGGCCTGAAAGCCCCCGATGAAGTAAGCGCTGAGATAGACTCCGCCCTCTTCGGCACCCTCTTCCACCGTTCCGCCGAACTGGTGTACGCCGAACTGACAGCCAACGGACGGGAGATACGTAAAGAGGACCTGGAACGATTACTGAAAGACGATGTCCGCCTGCAAGCCTATGTAGACAATGCTTTCAAAGAAAAGTTCTTCCACATACCCCTTACGGAGCAACCGGAGTATAACGGCACGCAGCTCATCCATTCCAAAGTCATTGCCTCTTACTTGCGCCAGCTCCTGCGCAATGACCTGCAGTATGCCCCGTTCCGCATGGAGGGTATGGAGCAGGACGTCAGAGAAACGATGGAAATAGATACTCCGCAAGGAAAGCTTGCCTTACAGATAGGCGGTACTATCGACCGCCTGGACAGCAAAGGAGACACGCTACGTATCGTGGACTACAAGACAGGCGGTACTCCCAAGACTCCCGAGAATATAGAACAACTGTTTACTCCCGCCGACAATCGTCCCAGCTATATTTTCCAGACGTTTCTGTACGCAGCCATCCTTTGCCGCAAGCAATCGATGAAGGTAGCCCCTTCCTTGCTCTACATCCACCGGGCAGCTTCCGAAGGCTATTCCCCGGTCATCGAGATGGGGGCTCCACGGCAACCCAAGGTACCGGTCGGCAACTTCGCTTTCTTCGAAGACGAGTTCCGCGAACGGCTACACGGACTCCTGCAGGAGATATTCAGCCGGGAAGAAACATTCTGCCAAACAGAGGACATCCGGAAATGTGAATATTGCGATTTCCGCAGTCTATGTAAGAGATAAAAAGAAGTCTTGATGGTTTTAACGGCATCATATTGGTAGTGGATGGGAGAAGCAGGACAATCAAGATTATAGATTTCGTCCACATCCCCCTTATAAGATTGTAGGCGATTTGATAAATTATGCAAGTTTGCAACAAAATATTTCACCTGTTAATGAACATAAAGAGGCAGATTAAAAAATCTGCCCCTGAAATATTTCATTTATCTGCCACATACTCTTCTTCTTTCTTATCCGGAATACTGAAGTCCTTGTTCGCAAACAAGTCTGCCAAGCCCGAAATTTGCTTTAACCGCAACACTTCGTCACGGTCCATCCCGATGTTTTTCATTATCCATTCATCCGACATGCCGGCTCTGTCCAATTCTGCCACAATATGACACATCAACTCAATGTTGTGCGTGCCACGGGCACGGTTATGACGGATAGTGGACGCCATGCGGCTGGAAAGTTCCTTGTCGATTACGACCACGGGAAGCAACCCGTTTTCGCGCTGATAAATTCTTTTGGATGTCTTCAACACCTGATAACGGTGATAACCGTCTACAAGGATATAGTTGTCTTCTTTCTCGTCATAGTAACAGACACAAGGCATGGTGAAACCGTCTTCCCAGATGGAAAGCTCCAGAAGTCTCATTTCGGGCGGTGCCACTACATTCGGATTGTAATCGTTCGCTTGTATTTTCTCTATTGAAATCGCCTTTACATTATATACCGGACTTTTATCTACGCTCATAACATCATATTTTTGAATTGTTCCATTATCTTGTCCCTTTTGTATGCCTCTTCCTTGTTCAAGGCAAACCCCATGTACTTGCAGGCATGGTCGTTCTTCAGAATGCATATACACATCCGCTTATAAGTGGGGATTTCCCGAAATTCCGCAATGTCAATATCATCCAAATAGTCCATGCGCACCGGTTTCTTGTTCGTCTTGTAATTCGTGGTATTCATCACTTCGATGGACACTCCTGCATCCCTCAGCTTCTGGATGGTCTCGTCAGCCAGACAGCCCCCTTTTGTACGCCAGAATTCAATACTGACAGTAAGCTTTTTCAAGTAGTTCCTCCGGGTCTCTTCCGGCAAGGTGGAAAGCAAGAACTGCATAAAGCCTTTCCACGTATACCCTTCGGGCAATCGGACTGTTTGCCACCCCATGGCACGCGTCCCTCCGTAAATACCGGTAAAGTTCACTCCGTTGACCCGTCCTATCATTTTTCCCCAAGTATTCGGATCGATGACACGATACAGCTTCAGGCTCTCCTGTGCCTCGCAGAGAAAAGGACTTGCCACACGCTGACGTTCGATATTGACCCCGGCTTTATAATATAGGTCATACAAATGGTTATAGTCAAAACCGAATTTGCCGTTGGCTGTCCAGATATCTGTCGTCTTCCAGTCATAAATGGGATAAGCATTGAAAATGTCATTACCTATTTTCGAGGTCCAGCGGTAATTGTGGTACATCTGATACTTCCGGTTCAGATGGATGCTGCGCCAACGGTTAAAACTCTCCTGCGTACGAATGCCTATGAGAAAGCAGGCACGCACTCCGTTCTTCTTCTCATGCAGCCATTTGGCAAAATGCATCTGAAACTCATAATCCCACATTTTGGGAGTATAGAAAGGAAATGTCTCCTTAGTGAAACAGCCTTTCGGCATTTTCCTCACCCAAATGTCCTTCAAATCATCCTGCCACGGACGCCAGTAACTCTGGTACATCGACGTGCAAGTCGTTACACGAAAAGGCACACAAACACGATATACCTCCAATATATCCTTATTTGCCTCCAATATCCGGTTCACATAATCAATGGTCATGCTATACTGTATCTCATAGTCCATGTGGAACACACACAGTTTACGGTCCAACCGGTTCCTGCGGATATAGTCTATGCATAAATTCAGCAACACTCCACTATCTTTTCCTCCCGAAAAAGAGACGCATACCGTGTCAAACTCCCTGAAAACCACATCAAGACGTTCTTGCGCCAGTTCATACACATTTTTGGGTGCAGCCATAATTATTTGTTTTTCTCCATTTTCACATAACGAGTCCATACCTTGTCTTCCAAAAAGCCCAGCTCGCCGAAGACATCCCTATCCTCAACAAAGCTGACAGCTGTCAGGCTGCTCTCCTCGCTCAGCTTCTCAAGTACCTTTTCCAGAAGTAATTTCAGCGTGTCAACATTTTTCTCCTCAATATAATAGTTGTTGATAACACATTTATGTTGCTTATGCTCCACCGGCACAAAACCTACAACATGTTTATCATCCAGAGCAACAAACCACTCGTACTCTTCCGATGTCCGGAAAGGGTAATTGTAATTCTGTTTCAGCACTTTCGAGCTCATAACCAAAGGGGCTACAAGCTCATACAGTTTTTTATCTGTACCATGTAATTGTACTATCTGTATCATATACATTCATATTATTTGAAATTACGTGTTAAAGATAAAGCTTATTTACGACGGAATATCCTCCTTTTAAATAGATTTAAGAATATAACCGGATAAAATATTAATAAACAGATATTATCCTCCTAATTTGTATATGTTGACTAATTGGGAGTTCTTTGCAAAAAAGTCACCCGAAAAGAAATAATGAAATATTTACTGCTTTTTATAATCTTTGCTAAGATAGAAATGTTCACTATCGGTGGCGGATACACATCTTTAACGGCATTCGTCCGGCAGTAGCCACACTGATTGTGATTCCCTACATTTCGGGCTGTCCCCGTATGGATTTCCTTGCCGGAATCTCAGGCTTCCTCCTATATTGAGGAAGCGGTGGAGACAGACACCATCTTGCGGGCATATGCCCATACCACGCAATAAGCAACCAGCGGTACAATAAACGCCCACACCATCGTCGCATGATCTGCCACCAGCCCCATCAACAGCGGACCTACCACGCCTCCCACTGGAGACATCATCAGGAAAGAGGAAGCCCTCTTGGTATGATTGCCCAACCCGCGCAAGGAAAGGGCAAAAATCGTGGGAAACATAATAGCCTCAAACGCATATCCGCACAACAGAGCTGCAAGCGATACCATCCCTACATCCAGCAACACCAACGAAGTGGTCACTACCGTCCCCGTGGCACACACCAGCAACATTTTCTCGGCACGTACGCGTCCCATAATCCAGCTACCGGCAAAACGTCCCAACATGAACAGTCCCAATCCGCCGAAAGAAAGTACTACCGAAGCTTCGCGAGCATTCATCCAGTTTTGTTCCACCACATAGTTGATAAAGAAGCTGTTGATGGAAATCTCACCGACCTCATAAGCAAACAAGGCTATCAGTCCGAAAATGAAAAGCCGGTGCGACCACAATTCTACCTTATTACCAGCTTCGTCCACCTCCACACTATGTTCAATCTCGGGCAACTTGATTCTTGAAAAAACCAGCGCTACCAGCAGGACAACTAACCCCATACAGATATAGGGCAATGCGACATTGCCCGAGCCCGTCTGCCCATCCTTAGAAAAGAGCAGCAGTCCGGCAAGCACCGGTGCACAGATACATCCCAGACCGTTGAAGGATTGCGCGAAATTCAGTCGGCTGGCAGCTGTTTCCTTTGCGCCCAATTCTGTGGCATAAGGATTGGCGGCAGTTTCAAGAAATGTCAGTCCACAGCCTATCACGAACAACGCAAACAAGAAAAGATTAAAAGACAAATATTGCTGCCCGGGGATAAAGAGCAGCGAACCGATACCGTAGAGCAGCAGTCCGAATACCACACCCCGGCGGTATCCGAAGCGACTGATGAAAAGTCCTGCAGGAATGGCCATGATGAAGTATCCCATATACATCGTCATCTGTATAAAGGCCGAATGCGTCTTCGTGATGTCCAGTATCTCTTGAAAGTGCTTGTTCAGTACATTCAGAATGGCATGGGCAAATCCCCACAAAAAGAAAAGAGAGGTAATCAAAATGAAGGGCACAAGGTATTGTCTGCCCACCAATGGTATTCGTTTCTGTTTCATAATATGATAATTCCAGACAATCGTTACAAGGCGATTGATAATTGCGGGTGCAAAGATAAACAAAACTCCCGGTCTTTTCCCAACATTTTCACATTCGCTATTGTACAGAGCAGCTTTTTCTCTAACTTTACTGCCATCATACAATGTTAAGCCATGAAAAATGCCATCCCACGATACAATTTCTACAAAACTAAGAGCCTATTAAAAAATGACTGAAATCTTTTTCTAAAGAGGTTTCCGTATCCGTCAGATTATTTCTTTCTTTGAGGCGACCAAACTTAAAAAAAGATGTATCAGACAGATTTAACGGAAACCGAGTGGCAATATATAACAATTGCCCCGTCAAGTCGCGCAGCTCGGTATATTTCGTCAGACTGAAATCGACGTGCAGCACCGGATAGGCCTCCCACTCCTGCTCCAGCCGTTCCATGGCCAGTCCCTCGAAAGACACTTTATTCGTAATAAAGTAATGCTTTATCACTGATAAAGCACTGCTTTACTCGCAATAAAGTGTTGCTTTACTCGCGATAAAGTGATACTTTATATTCAGCAAAGTGTTCGTACAGCTGTTGTATGCTGATAAAGAAGACGTTTAGTTCGGCCGTCTCAACACAGTCAGAACGAAGCAAAAACTATACTTTAATGAAAAAGTCTGATAAGGTTTTGAGCGAAGCTAATGACAGAGCAAAATGATAGTTTCAGTTTTGACTTGTGGATTGTATTATTTAAGTTTATCGTATTCTTCATCCGTCACCGGCTCTAGCCATTCATTAAAAGTATCCTCTCCGGGAACTTCGAAAGCAAGATGGGCAAACCAACCATCAGAAGCGGCTCCGTGCCAATGCTTCACATTTGCAGGGATATGGATAACCGTACCGGGTAGAATCTCTACTGCCGGCTTGCCTTCTTCTTGATACCATCCACGACCGGCAACACCGATAAGCATCTGTCCACCGCCTTTAGTAGCGCGGTGTATGTGCCAGTTATTGCGACAACGAGGCTCGAAAGTGACGTTAGAGACGGAAACCTGCTCACGTGAAATGGGAGCGAGATAGCTGTTACCTATGAAGTACTGTGCGTATGCAGTGTTCGGTTCTCCAATGGGGAAAATCATTTCACGCTGGAACGCGGCTTTGGTATCTTTACCGGCGGTGTCCTCTGCCCATACGCCTTTGGCCAGATTAAACGCTGCCCACGCTTTGGGCCAACCGGCATAGAAACCAATATGGGTGATGATTTCGGCAATCTCCGTACGGGTGATGCCGTTCTTTTTTGCCGACTGAAGGTGGAACACGAGCGAATTATCCGTGATTCCCTGACTGATAAGAGAGGTAATAGTTACTAAACTACGGTCGCGCAGACCGAGTTTGTCGGTGCGGCTCCAGACCTCGCCAAAGAGGACATCGTCGTTGAGCTCCGCAAATTTAGGAGCAAACTCACCCAACTGGGTGCGTCCTGCTGTCTGTACTATCTTTTCTTGTGCCATAACATTGAGTGTTAAAATGCTGAATACTGAAATAAAAAAAATCTTGTTCATAGTCGTTCTATTTATTGCATGAAGTTATTGAGCTTGTTAGCCGGATTAAGTGGCGTCTGGTCAGACAAGACCAATGATTTGACCATGTGCAACGTTCCTTGCTTGTATTTCTGAAAGTGTTCTGATGCAATATGTTTTTCATAAGCCGCATGGCTCGCATAGGTTTCGAGGATGGTCACCTTGCAGGGATTCTCCTTCTCGCCGACCGCATACATAGTCAGCACGCCCGATTCGGTGCGCAGAGAGATTTCGCCTACTTCGATTGCGTATTTCATATACTCGTCGAGATACTTCGGATAAACCTCAATTTTCGACAACCGCACGATACCGTCAGCACTCATCGGCTCTTTGGCGCACATACCCGGCTGCTTATCCAGATTCAGGCATTTGCCGATAATCTCTCCCGTGGCAAGGTAGGAATAGGTCGGAAATTCAAACAATACAGGTTTCAGCTTCGTATAGTCGAGTTTCCCGTTATTATCAAGTACTTCAGGAACAGCATATGTATTGACTATCGCACAAATGAAATTGTCGAAACTTTCAGTTTCATAGATGTCTACCACCTCACACTCCATGGTGAGTGGCGATGCGTCTATAACGGGAGTACCGTTTTCGCCAATATGGTAGGCGAACACCTCTGACTTATCGACCGTCGCACCGCTTACACTTCCCACATAGTCAGCTTTCTGCAATATTTCACGACTCACTAGATTGATGGAAAGTCGTTTTGAGTCCTTTATTCCTTGATTAGTGTAATGGCTTTTACTCATGCTGATGAGTATCCGGTCATGTCCAATAACACCCGTATGGCCTACCACTAGCCAGTTTACTTTCCCTTCAACCTCCGCCCCGACAACCGTCATCGGCTTGGGATAGAGCGCTAACAGATTTCCGAGATTTTTCTTGTTCGTTTCCATTATATTAGGTTGAACGGTGTTCTCCTTCACGGGGATACTGCACGATATTATGACAAGCAGTGACAGAGCTCCTAAAATTGTTTTTGCCATACTCTATATTACTCTATTTTTCTTGTTAAACTTCTGATGACAAAGATACCGCGATAGCACAAGCGAAGACGTATATGAGTTACGGATATTTGTACCCGAATTCCCGATTATACCGCAAGAAAGTTCAAGTTCATCAGATGAGTATAGTAAGACTGGCAGGAATCCTACGAATAATCCCACGCATGTTTTTTTTAATCGTTATTCTTGCCGATACAGAAAACAAGAAAGCTCTGAAATTCTTGGATTTCAGAGCTTTGCTTTAATTTGATTTTGCTTTTTGCGGTGCGTACGGGAGTCTCTGAATGCTATTATATGATTTTTAAAGAAGCCTTAAAACATTAATAATCAACATTATAATAAAATCTCATCAACTTTATAACTTCAACCAATATTATATACTCTCGTAAATCGGGGGAGTAGTTAAAGGGTGTTACTCCCCCTAATCAGTCTTTGTATCTTCGCTCTTGAAATTAGGTGGATAGAACAAGGGAAAGTAGTTTGTACTATCATGTATATTCATGTAATGTCAGCCTATTTTCCCTTTAAAATCTTCTCTTTAGATTCGCGGTAAAATTAAGTAAAACGTATGAAAAAGACAAATTTTAGTACAAGAGCCTATGTAATGAAGAACGGGCAGGTAATGATTCGGGTAAGATGGAACAGTAAGAAGAATGAAGTCGGTTTTTCGGTTGGGTATACTATTGATCCTTTAAAATGGGATAGTGACAAACAACTGGTAAAAAGCAATACGACCCATAAAATCGGTGGGAAGATTGTTTATGCCCGTGAGATTAACAATGCAATCTGTAGTTTTCTGGTTTGTATCGAGGAAGTGTTTGCCAAATATGACCTTCATTCCAAAATACCAACGACAACTGACTTGAAAGAGCTGGTGAATGAGAAATTGGGTAGGGTAAAACAAGAAACGGTGGATGAAGATAAGATGAAAACGTTGAAGGATATATTTTCCGAATTCTTGCTGCTTCGACCACAAGAAGGTAATTGGGGTGATAAGATCCATGAGAAATATGACCAGATGTGGACTCAGTTAAGCAGTTGTGACCCCAATATTACACTTGAAACTCTAAATCAGTTAAAAGTTCAGGAGCTTGTCGGATGGTATATAAAGAATGACTATTGTAACCGTACCATACAGAAACAAATCAGGATATTGAAATCATTCCTACGGTGGGTTTCAAGGCATGGATATACAATAAATTCTGGCGTATTAGAATTCAAACTCAGGCTGAAAGTAATACCTCGAACCGTAACCTTTCTAAAATATAAGGAACTGATGCACTTCTTCCACTATGAATTTCCCAAGGAGAAAGAATACCTATCAAAAGCGAGAGATATGTTCTGCTTCATGGCTTTCACTTCTTTACGATATTCGGACTTGGCTGCACTTAGACCGGTCAACCTAGTGGATGGGTACTTAGATTTCTGTACCGAAAAGACCGATGACAAACTGCATATCGCTTTGAATGAACACGCACAGCGGATCATTGATAAATACTCTTGGTACAAAGGCAATACCATATTCCCTGTTCCAAGCAATCAAAAATTAAATGATTATTTGAAAGAAGCAGCCAAACTTGCCGGACTGGATCGTGAAATATCTCAAGTTTATTTCAAGGGTAATACCAGGCATGAAGATACTTATAAGTTTTGGGAACAAATCAGTTGTCATGATGCAAGAAGAACTTTTGTATGTTGTTCCTTGGCTCTTGGTATTCCGGCTAGCGTAGTAATGAGTTGCACCGGTCATTCAGATTATGCCACTATGAAACCTTACATTGAAGTTGCTGACGAGACACAGAAAATACAAATTGAAAAGTGGAACACACACCAATACAAGTCGGGAATCATAGAAAGTATGGAAAAAATGACTCCGACACAATTAAAACAACTTTTTGAGTATGTAAAGAGTATTGCATAATATATTTTTTATATATTTAAGGCAGCATTTGAAAAAATCGGGTGCTGTCTTTATGTTTAACTCAAAAAATGTCATTATGGATAAAGTTATAGCAGAATCTATAAAAGATAATCAAGATTTTAAAATTCTATCCCAAATATATGATGATATAGAAACCGGTAAAGTGCCGATAAGAATAGAGAAATACCAGCTGACTCAAAATATTTATAAATGGAAAGACCAGGAATGCTCCATCAAAGAAATCATTGACATACTGTATTTAAAAAGTTGGATGAAAAAAGGAAAAGGGAAATATATATTAGAAAATGTGAAGATTGGAGAAAACCTATATAGCATATGTGGAGATAAATATTTTATAGAAGATGATATTGTCCCTATATTTGAGGATGTCCTTAACGATAAAATCCAATTGAACGAGGAAGAGAATATAGAATATCGGTTTCATCTTTTCCTTGTATCCATGCCTGCAAGTATTGTAAGAGCACTCACACTTACAATGACCAATAAAGAAAATATTAGGCAGCAAAAAATACAAAGAAGTTTCCATTACGCAACTGATGAGGAACAAAAAAAGATTGCATCGTCATTTTGGATTCTTTGGAACAAGAACATATCAATACCCGAACTACTAAGTTGTTGTTTCCCATCGTTATTCTCGCCGGAGGAGATACAAATTATCCAGAACAAATACATGGAATTTGAGAAAAAAGAGGACTTTACCATTTGGTTTGATCAGAACTATGATGCCATTCTACAAGATTATATCAATAAGGAGTTCCAAGGCAGCAGTTTAAGATTCAATGAATATATAAGGAATGAATTGGAAAGAAGCGGTATATGTCCACTTGATAGAAAACCGACAGAAGAATATGAATGGAAAGTCGCGGCAAATGTTGTTAAAAAATTCCACAACGAGTATCAAAAATGGGAACAGCAAATTATGGGGGATGGTTATATGGACATCCATCCGATTTTTGAATATGAGTACAGAAAGCCTATTTTCTTCCTGCAATATTATTGTTTTCATAAAAGGAACTGGGAGATTTTTTTTGATATGATGAATGGTGACAAATTGAGTATGGACGAATATAACCATATACTCAGCCGGATGAAAGAAGAAGGTCTAAATAAATATGTCCAGAAAAAATATAATGAATACAAAAGAATAACAAGTGCCGTAAAAGATATAGTATTTGTCAAAGAGCTTAACATAAATGAAGTTAGCCAATCGTTGTCAAGATACTATAGGAGAAAAAAGGACGGAAAAATTGATTATAAATTTGACCGTCAGTATTTATTGGATATTATTGAGGATATAATTTCTGAATTACATTCTGGTTTGGATGTGGCCGGATTTATTTACATATTATGGAGAACCCACTTCTTTGACCATGCCTACTTTGATGATAAATTCACTTCATTTCGAGATAAAATGACTGAAATATTCCAACTTAGTGATATTCCCAGTATTAAAGAATATACAGAAAAGAAGCCCAAGACAAAAGATAAAGCTTATAAATTATGGGATCAATGGGACGTTTTTCAAAGAATGATTGACAAGACAGCACTGGACTAATTTTTCTTCAATAAAATAAAAGGAGGAATATTTTTACATATTCCTCCTGAGCTGAGTTATTATAGTCTTTCGATCTCTTCTTTGGTCAATCCGGTTGCTCCGATAATCAACTCTATTGAAGTTCCAGATGATTTTAAATAACGGGCTACTTCTATGGCTTTCCTTTTCTCTCCTTCTGCTCTTCCTTCTTCACGTTCAGTATTAATATTATCACGAAGAATAACAATATTATCCAAGTGGCGGTAATAGGCAGCAAGCTCATCCTTGGTCATGCTATCCAGTTTCAGCCTTTCACGCGCCTCTTCAAGACCGGGAGCTGTGGCAGTGGAAGGTATCTCTCCGGTGTTAAGATAATAGATCCATTCTTCCAAGGGACTTTTCGCTACCTGATTGAAACCGTTCACCTTCAGGATATAATATTCAGGATATAGCTGACTTACCGTATCCACCTTGAATGTCTGCTTCTGGAATGGAGTGAGTTCCAGGAGATCGTTGGTGTGGATGCCTCTGAATTCTGTCTTCCCATGATATACATAGTCCGTACCATGTCCTAGAGAGAAGTAGACTATATTGACGCTATATACCTTACGGACCTTGTCATAGCTTTCTCCCCTATTGATATACTCAGTCACCAGCTTGGAAGTACCGAACAACATACGCTGGAAGTAGGCATACTCATTATTGTTCTGCACCTCTATCAGCACCAGTTCACCCTTAGAGTTCTCGGCAAGCATATCGACACGGTTATACTTGTCATACTCATCCTCCTGATTGCTTTCACTTTCTAGGAGTCGCTGGATAATAATCTTCTCACCCAATAACGTAGTGAGCAGACCTTCAAGTACACTGAAGTTTGCCTTGTTCCTGAGCAGACGTTTCATCGCCCAGTCAAAACGAATTATCTGATTCTTATTGTTGTCATTCATAATGGTCTAATATATTGGTTACTACAAAGGTAAACAAAAAGATTCAGAGTACCAAATTTACAAAAAATCTATCCATTTCCAATCCCCTCAAATCCTTATATATGACAAAAAGCTTGGAGTATAATTCAGCACCATTAAGATAAGGTGCATCGACTTCAAGCATTATAACAAAAAATAATTTACCGGGTCACGCTTATTTTCAGACGATGGATAAGATGGAGATTCGATGATGCGTAGCAATTTCAGTATGTGGACAAGACATAAAGTTCCCCACGAAAGAATGTATGCCGCATGATAGGCCAAGTAAATGCGAGGAGCTATTTATAACGGTTCAACTATCATAACCAGTCGAAAGACCGGTTTATTTTTTTTCTTCCCCTTCCTTGATTTCCCCTCAAAGCCTTATATATGAGAAAAGTATATAAGAGAAATAATAACTAACAATTTAAAACAACTAAGAGACATGGGAAATTTAATTAAAGGATTGAAGGTCGCAGCTTATGTGGCCGAGATTATCGTGGCAGGTTCCGTAGTAATAGAACTTGCGGAGAAGTATTGTGGCAAATTCGGGAAAAAGAAGATTGCCACGGGTAAAGTCAAGGCCGTTGATGCTGCGACTGAAAACTGATAGAACGTCTGATGAATGGATTATGACAAGAAAGCGGACGTAATAATAACCGTATTGGAGGTAGCAACTTCAATACTCAAAGGGATAAAGAAGCTAAGAGGTATATTTATAAAAGCAAAGAAATGACACCTCTTGGCTTTTTTTGTTTCATCGCATTTTATTAACCGACTAAAAAATAACAAGAGTATGGAAACAATGACTAATGAACTTACTGTCATTCCAAGAACAATCGGAATGATGGGCAGAATGGGTATGCTTAAACCTGAATTTATCGAAGATACTGTAATCGTATCAGAAGAAGAACAGGAGGAACATCCAAATTTTATTGAGAGTAACACTTCGGGTATTACGCTTGAAGAACTGGAGAGTAATTGCATTGTCCCTAGTTTCGGAGACAACCAGCTTACAATCAGCCACCAGAAATTTATCCACCAGGTAGAAGATGCTGCAAGAATGTATTTTACCGGAGAGAACTTTGGAAACACGGAAATCAGAGTTTCACATAAGATTTTAGGCAGGGTTCCGGGAGCATTGACAAAAAGGAAAGAAGAGCTTAGACCGGAGGACGAGACCATCTATTATCAACGTATGGCTTTCTGTTTTCATATCTGTTCCATGAGCAGAATGATGAACGGCGAGGAAGTACATTTATGTATCGGAGGTGTAAGAAGCCTGAACGAGGAAAACTTATACGCCCGAAAATCCCCCGAGAAATTCAAGATCTTTATCGGGTGGAGGGTTCGTGTGTGTTCAAATCTGATGCTGACCAACGATGGCTTGACCGGACGACTGGAAGTAATGAGTGATGCAGATATTTATAGTTCAGCACTCAGACTATTCCAGGATTTCAAACCGGATCAAAATTTGAGATTACTTGAAAACCTGGGAAGGACGAGGATTTCACAGGAACAGTTCTGCCAAATAATAGGTAGGCTCAGATTATACCAAGCTTTACCCGCTTCACAACTTAAAGAATTGCCAAAGGTGATTTTAGGTGACTCCAATGTCAATGCAGCTACGAAAGGCTATATAGAGAATCCAAATTTCGGATTGTGTGGCAGAGAGAATATTACTTGTTGGGATTTGATGCAGCTACTCAATGATGCCGCCAAACAATCCTATATTGATAAGTTTCTGGAGAGGAATCAGAACTGTACTGATTTTGCTGTAGGTATCCAAAAAGCTTTAAACGGTGAAGATACTGAGAATTACGGATGGTTTTTGAGTTAGACCTGAAAAGAAATTAACTCATAAGGGAGAAAGAACTAAAATATAGCAAACCGGTTCTTTCTCCCTTTTTTGTTGAACTCTTTAACGGATACATAATATGGAAGTGAATGATATTATGACATACATAGACAGATTGCTGCAAGGCTGTTCTGATAAAAGATGTGCTGAGATTCTAAAGGAAGTAACGGAGGAATGTCAGTCACGTATAGATGAATGTAAGAAAGGTGCTTATTCTAAATCATTGCAATAGGAATAATATATAAACAATAATGAATATTATGGAAAGACATGAACTGGAAAACAGCAGGGAATTCAAGGCTGCAAAAGAACTTGAACATGCCCTGAACGACTATGGGTGGAATGAGAAAAGGTTCGCTATTACAGTTACCACATTCCACAGGACCCTACAACAGACTTTATTCAGAAGTATGGTTGAAGTAATAAGAGTCATGGGAAGTGAAGGTTACGGATATGACCCGAGAAACAAGGCTTCACATGAGATATGTAAGAAGATAGTGGAATCGGGAGTTCTGGAAGACAAGACGATACCATTCATCTGAAAAGGTTGAAACATACCAAGACTAATATTCCGGGGAGGGATATTTCCGATTAAAAGGAAGTATCTCTCCTTTTTTTATTTACTGACAATTTAAAATTCAGAAGACTATGTTATACTATAATTTTTATGGTTATGAAGAATTCAAGGCCCGTTTCGGACTTGAGAAGAGAGACAATGGTGTGGCGGTAAGAAAGAACAAGATACTGCTGGCCCACCTCAAAAATCCTGCACTGCTCAGATATTGCAGGGAACATGATGATTATGCCTTGTTACATATATATGATATGGCTGACCTACAGAAAAAAGTAATGGATGCTGTCATTGAATCAGGAAAAGGTGATGAAAAGCTACCTTATAGGGTGGAGCTGATAGGAAAGACATATTACTCCTCCCAATATCAAACTGACGAAAGCAAAGGTGTATGTGAGGACTTGGATAAAAGTTCAGTCCGCTATATAAATGTTGAACGTAACCGGGTCTTCAAGAAAAGAGCCGGAAAATTCATGAGAGGGCTTATCCTTGAGACAGAGATAGGAAAACTGCTCTCTCCAAGTGTAGTGAACTGGATTTCGGGAGACGTTTTCACTCAAAACTGGTGGACTTATACACATAGGAAATCACCTGATATGGAACTTCATGTCAACAATGATTTTGGGAGAATCTATGACAGTAACTATTGTAAAGGGAGTTTCGGTTCATGCATGGTGGATGAGAACAGGACTTCGTTCTATCATGATTCGGTAAAAGCCAAGGCTGCATACATAATAGACAAGACGGGGCTGATTGTAGCCAGAGCCATTCTTTTTACCGATGTTACGGATCAGGACGGCAAGAAATGGAGGCTGCTTGAAAGGCAGTATTCCTCGGAAGGTGATGATGTATTGAAACGCCTGCTTGTGGATAAACTTATTCAGGAAGATTATATTGACGGCTACAAGGTAATCGGTGCTTCCTGTCATGATGCAAATTCCTTTGTGGATGTTTGTGGCAACTCATTGTCTGACAGAAAATTTGAAATAGATTGTGAACTGGAACTGGAAGACACGCTTTCCTATCAGGATTCTTTCAAATGGTATAGTTATAATCAGAACAAAGCCTATAACTACGAAAACTCCGGGACCTCATACAACCTTGATACAACGGACCTTAATCTTTACGGGGATGATAATGAAGATGATGGAGAATGGGATGCTTACCACCAATACTATTGTTCAGCAACAATTTGTTGCTATCGGAACGGAAGGGAGATCTGGGTGGATTCAGACAACCTGGATGATTTTGTATGGATTGAATCAAAGAATGAATATCACCATGAGAACGATTGTGTATGCTGTGACAATTGTGGAGAGAACCTGCTGAAAGATAATGCGGAATACTCCGAGGTGACAGAAGAGCATTATTGCTGCAAGGAATGTATGGAGAAAGCGGAAAATGAGTTCAAGCGGAAGAACTGGTATTATTCCGAGTATGATGAAGCATGGTATGAGAACCTTGATGATATAACCCGGATCAATATCTGGAATGACTCGGAAGGAGTATATGAAGAGAAATCCATTTGTATAGACACTTTGGACAGTCTGATTGAGAATGAAGATGTATGGGAGTTCGGTGAGGATGTATTTGATACAGTAAATCCGAGCACCAACCTTCCATACGGTTATAAACTTAAAAAAGAGATGAGTCATGAATATGCAATTGTTGAAGAGGCTGTATAGTATCTACAGCCCGAGCGGAAAGGAACAGAAGATGGTGAAGTTCCTCTGTTCCTACATAAGACAACTTCCCGGAAACATATCCGTGTCAAAGGATGAATTCGGGAACCTGTATGTAGTAAAGGGGGAATCAGAAAGTTATCCCTGCCTGGTGAGCCATATCGACCAGGTTTCACACTGCAACCACTCAAAGGATTTCAAGGCGGTGGAGACCAGGGAAATCATATTCGGTTATTCGCCCAAGAACAGGAGGTTTGAGAATCTGGGAGCCGATGACAAGAACGGGATATTCATCTGCCTTGAATGCCTGAAGAAATATGATGCTGTTAAAGTTGTATTTTTCAGGGAGGAAGAAACAGGATGTAGGGGAAGTTCTGAAGTGGTGATGCCTTTCTTCGATGACGTGAGGTTCGTTATCCAGCCTGACAGAAAGGGTAATTCGGATCTGATTACAAGTATCGGATATTCTGACTTGTGTTCCGAAAAGTTTATAGAAGCCCTTGAACCTGAAAAATGGGGTTACATGGAGGAGAACGGATTGATGACTGATATTCTGGCCTTGAAAGAAAAAGGGCTTGAAGTTTCCTGTATCAACGTCTCATGCGGTTACTACAATGCCCACACTGATGAAGAAATCACAGTGAAGAAAGACCTGATGAAGAGCCTGATGTTTATAGAGCACATCATAGAGGATTGCACTGACATCTATCCCCATACGCAAAGTGACTCATATTTCAGCCCCTATGAGTTCGAGGATGAGGTTTATGACATGCTGAACTATGATCCGACTTTAACTCCCGAAGATCTTTATGACATGTATTCCACCAATTTTCCACATTTGAAATTAGAAGATTATAGAAAGATATGTGAGGATTATCGGATGTTTTGGGTTGAGGATGAAGAAGATATGAATGAAAAAACGTTGAATTATGGAAAGAGATAAGAACTACGATTTGGAACTGGCTAAATATATCTGGTCCATCTTGAAATGCAATCCCCCAATCCTTATGTCTTGGGGAGTTGAGATTGAAACAGTAAAAGTGATAAAGTATGGTCTTGAATTCAGAGTCAATGGATTCAAACATACCGGAAAAGTTCAGATTGTATTGAATGAGGGTGCTGACCTGTTTGAAGTCTGTCTGATTGCTGAAGATGGAGAAATCAGGGATAAGAGAGAGGGCATCTACTTTGACATGCTTGTTTCTGTGGTAGATGAACTTGTGGAGAAAACCAATGACTATGAGAAGAGGGTTTCTGATACATATAATATTATAAGGTATTAGCGGTTCTCTGAGAAATCGGGAAATGTGACAACGGGCTTTCTGTGAGGGAGTAGATTTTATAGGAACTCGAAATCTCATGGAAAGCTTTTTTTATAAATCAGCTTAAAGGTTATTGAACGGTCGTTTAGTAACCGAGAAGAGCGTTAAATAAGTGTTAATTATGAAACAGAAAAATTATGTTGCCTACCTGCGACAATCCACAGTGAAACAGGAAGTATCAGGATTAGGCGTAGAGGCACAGAGAGAAATAATACAGAATTACCTGAAGGATAAAAAAACGATTGCTGAATATATTGAAACGGAAAGCGGTCGTAAATCTGACAGACCCAAACTTACTGAAGCATTGGAATTATGCAGAAAAACAAATTCTGTCCTGATTGTAGCAAAACTGGATAGGCTGAGCAGAAATGTGGCCTTCACCAGTCAATTGTTGGAGAGTGATGTGGAGATAGTATTCTGTGATTTTCCTGAGGCTAATAAACTTGTACTACATATCATCAGCAGTATAGCAGAATATGAGGCGGGATTGATCAGCCAAAGAACGAAACAATCCCTGAAAGCCAAGAAAGCGAGAGGATATAAGCTTGGTAAATCTGAAAACTTATTAAACAGACTGAATCAAGCGGTAGAGAACAGCAATAGGACCAATCATCAGAAAGCTCTTGACAATCCCAATAACAAGAGGGCTATAGCATTGTTGAAAAACTTAGTAAGAGAAGATAGAAGTTTGTCTGAAATGGCTAGAATCCTGAACAGTGAAGGGTTTGTTACAGCTATGGGGAAAGAGTTCAGAGCTTCGCAGGTGAGTATATTATTGAAAAGGTATAACTTGAAAGAGGATTGAAATTATGGAACCTAAGTATATATTGATTCTAGACTTTTTTGTCGGCTGTCTGAATATCATAAAGCTGACGGACGAAGAGCTGAGAGAATCAGAGGAATATGAGGACTTTGAAGATTTTCTCTCAACCATCGAGGAGAGATACGGATTCAGACTTAACAGTTGCCAATGGATGGTTACAGAAAATCTGGACATCCATTGCTATCAGAACGGGGAAGAGACAGAACCCAATCTGTTATAGCCAAATAAGGAAGAGAAACCGGGGTAATACTTGGTTTCTTTTTTTTCTTCGGTTTGGTCGGAGACAAGAGCGTGGAACGTAGTGGAATGTTATACATAACTGGAAGACAAGGTGGAATAAATAAGTGTGCAAATGATGTACAAAAGCTTAAATAGTAAGCATTTATGTAAATAATTTATTCCATCCTACGGTTATGTCATACTCATTACTTCGTATAGGCTTCTGTCTCTGATTTACCCCTGACCAAATGAAGTTGTCGTTTACTTGTCAATCACCATATTCTTAACTGGATGAATAGTATCGGCATGGTTTTATACATTTTCTGCCGACAACCATCTCATCCGGAATTGTGAATGGTGGGATAAAAGAAAAACAATTAGAGATTTTTTATTATTCCGGTCTTTATGGTGCTGTCTGAATTTGGGTTGTGAGATTAAGGATATTTTGCTGACGGTTGATTGTTATTGTCAGTTGGTAATAGTTGTCAGGGGGTGGTTCGTATCTTTCTTATCCCTAAAAGTCAAAGAGATTATAATTTGGATGATTGGTTCTGTGATTAGATTACTTTTCTTTCCCTGCCTCAAAGGGGGAAATGGAGGGGAAAATGGGGGAAAAGGGGGTGGAAAAGCCTATTTTTTATAACTTTTTTCAATTCTACTTATCCAGAAATTAGTAAAAAAATAGGTTTTAGAGGTTCCCCTTTCCCCTTTCCCCCCTTCTCTCTCTTGAGAACGGGAAGAAGAAAAGGATAGATTCTATATCTACTTTGGTTATCATTTAAAGTTCTTGCAGAAATAAAATTGTCAGTTTTAAAAACTATACCAATTTATTTCATATTAAACTTGCATAAAACATTTTTTTTATATATATTCACACAGTTATTTATGGCGAGTTGTATATAATTAATACTTCGTTAAAATTACAGTTAATCCGTTGAAAACAAATGAGTTAGTAAATAATATTTAGTATAATAAGATAGG
>NZ_JAMZEE010000034.1:0-47274 GCF_024704895.1 Bacteroides muris (ex Fokt et al. 2023)
TACCAAAAGAATCGGCAACTTTTTCAAGCTGCCGATTCAACTGTTTCATGGCGTTCCTTATCCCGAACTCACGTTATTACGATTCTCTTCCTTCTTGAAGGAGAGGAAACCATGCGGGTGAAGTTGCACACGTTATTTAAGAAAGCGCTTTGGTACTTGGACCAAGGATGCTTTAGTCTGTGGTCAAGGCTGCTTCTGTCTGCTTTAGAAGATGTCCGGGCTTTATTTCAAGATTTATCTTCAGGCTGGATATGTATATCTTCAACTTGAATATTTATATCTTTAGGCTGAATATTTATATATTCAGGTTGAAGATAAACTTTGAAATATGCTCGATACTGCTTGTTAAGTAGGCTGAGCCGACTTTATGCCCTATTCTTGGCATCCTTGGTATTATAGGCTTGTCTGCTGTTGTCTTGTTCGTATCCCGGCAGTCTCACTATGCTTGATGTGGCAGATGTGGCCTTTGTTCGTATCTTGCACGGATTTTGCAGTAAATCTTTGCGCAAAATGAAGAACTAAATGCGCAAATTGGGATAAGAATGGGAAACGAACCCTCTATTTTTGCACATGCCAAAACTTAAAAAAGATATACTATGGGAAAAATTTGTTTGCGGATATGCTGTGCATTAGCTTTGGTCGTTTTCGTATCGGCTTCTCAGGCTTGTGCAGGGGATGGCGGTTCCCGAACCGCTGATATGCTTGTGCAGGCAGGTGGCAGAAACGTGGCTTGGATGAAGTCTCTTCATGACACACTTCCCGTATGCAAAGTTTCTATTCCGGGTACGCACGACAGTGGAACCGTCAAAGGAGGCCCTATGTTGAAAACGCAGTCAACGAATATTCCAGCCCAGTTGCAGCAGGGCATCCGTGCTTTTGATATTCGTTTAGAGAAGAAAAATGGTAAATTGGGTGTATTCCATAGCCATGCTTTTCAGGATATATATTGGGAAGACGATGTGCTTCCCGCTTTCATCGGTTTCTTGCAGGCACATCCTTCCGAAGTTCTGATTGTTTCATTGAAAAAAGAAGGGGGCGAGTCGCAGGATTATGCTTCTCTGTTGTCTGTTTCTTTGAGTATCCCTGCGCATCAGCGTTATTTCGTGATGGATTTTCGTCCGGAACTGACAGTGGGGGATTGCCGCGGAAAGATCCTGTTCCTGCATAGGGATTACGTCATGGATGATTATCCGGGAGCTGCATGCGTGGGCTGGAAAGACAACAGCACTTGCTTGTTGACCCTTCGCAATAGAGATGGAAAAGAAGGCTGTGTGCTGCTTGAAGATGAATATCAATATGAATCGGGCAAGGATGCCGGCAAGAAAACAGATGTCTCTATCCGCAACCTGGAACGGATATCTGCCGAACCGGTTTCTTCCCGTCAGTGGGGCATCACGTTTGTGAGTGCCACGGGGTTGCCTTTGGGAACTCCTAAGGTGTTTGCGGATAAGGTGAATGGGCCTGTAGCGGATTATCTGAAGAAGCAGGGTAAGCGGAATTGCGGCATTGTTTTTATTGATTTTGTCGGTGAGCTCGGTGGTAAGGCCTTGGTAGAATACCTGATTGATAGCAATGTTTGCGCAAAATGAAGAATTATATGCGCAAATATGGGTTTTAAAAAAGAACCGGTTTCCTAATTTTGTGCATGCTAAATGTCTTAAAATTATATACCTATGAAATTGTCAATAGATTTAGGAGGAACTAATATCCGGATAGCACAAGTAGAGGGTGGAAAGTGTCTGAATAAGGTGTCAGTACCTTGCTTGGCTCAGCAGGATGCTTCTACGGTGCTCAATCAGCTTTCTCAGCTCATTCGTAGTGTGATGACTGAAGAAGTGGATGGAATTGGTATCGGAGTTCCCTCAATCGTTGACCCCCAAAAGGGGATTGTATATAATGTCGCGAACATATCTTCCTGGAAAGAGATACACTTGAAGGAGGTGCTGGAGGAAGAGTTCAAAGTGGCAGTTGCTGTTAATAACGACTCCAACTGTTTCGCTCTGGGTGAATGCTTGTTTGGCGAGGGGCGCTCATTTTCCCACATGGTGGGTATTACTATCGGGACGGGTATCGGAGCTGGTGTGATTGTAGGCCGTCGTTTGTATTGCGGGCAATATGTAGGTGCGGGAGAAATAGGCTCGCTTCCTTATCTGGACAGTGATTTTGAACATTATTGCAGCAGTTTTTTCTTTAAGCGTTATGATACTACCGGTCTGCTGGCTGCCGAAAAAGCAGCGCAAGGAGAGCAAACCGCTCTGGAGCTTTGGAAAGAATTTGGCAAGCATCTGGGGAATCTTATGAAAGCGGTCCTTTATACTTATGCGCCGCAGGCTATAGTTTTAGGAGGCGGTATTGTGTCGGCTTTTCCTTTCTTTGAGGAAGCTATGGAGATTGAAATGCAAAGTTTCCCTTATAAAGTAATATTGGATAATGTGAAGGTGGTGGCTTCTTCTCGAAAAGATTCCAGCTTATTGGGCGCTTCTGCTCTGCCGGAATCGTATTTGTTGTAAATAAAATGGCTTTGATTGTAACGTAAAATCATATAGCGCATCGTTATATAATTTTACGTATATATAGAACATATTGGATATTTGTTCTTTTAATATTGATTATGTGACTCTGCTTATGACCTTTGTGGCAGAATTGTAATTATTATAATTATAAACTTTAAATTTTAATTGGATGAAACAAGTAAATCTTAGAATCTATCGAACGATTCTGACCCTACTGTTAGGGCTGTTCTTGTCGGCAGGTGCTTATGCACAGCAGATTTCTGTGAAAGGAACAGTAAAAGATCAGACTGGTGAACCTGTGATTGGTGCTAATGTGTTGGTAAAAGGAACGACGAATGGAGTGATTACGGACGTTGATGGGAAATTTGTGCTGCAAACTATGGAAAAAGATATTTTGCAAATAAGTTTCATGGGATATAAAACATTGGAAGTAAAGGCTTCGTCAGAACCGATTGCTGCTATTTTGCAGGAAGATACGGAACTGCTTGATGAAGTCGTTGTTATAGGTTATGGGACTAGTCGAAAGGAAGACTTGTCTACGGCAGTTTCTACCGTTAAAATAGATGATAAATTGAAAAGCCGCCCGGCTAATTTGGGGTCTTATCTGCAAGGACAAATGCCCGGTGTTATGATTCAGTCTAATGGTGGAGACCCGATGTCTGATGTTTCTTTGTCTATCCGTGGTCGCGGTTCTCGTGGTACGGACGATAACTACAATAGTGGTGATGGTGTGCTTTATGTAGTGGATGGCGTACCCGGTGCACCTTTCAGCATGGAAGATGTAGAAACCATTACCGTATTGAAGGATGCTGCTTCAGCTGCTATCTATGGAGCAAGTGTAGGTTCTGGTGGTGTAGTGGTGGTAACTACTAAGCAAGCTGCTGTCGGTAAGGTGAAGGTGAATATCAATATTTCCAAGAGTTTTAAAAATGCGATGAATTTGCCCGAAACCCTGACAGCTGAACAATATAATCAGGTATGGGCAGATGCGGTGAAAACGTATGGCGGTATAGCTAATCCATCAAGAAATCCCAATGTGTTTGCTTATGGTAATGTGACACGCACAGATTGGATGGATGCTATTTTCCGTACAGGTTCGTTGGAACACTATGCTTTGTCTTTATCCGGAGGTAGTGAGGTTATGAAAGGTTTTGCATCTTTTGCTTACGACAATGATAAAGGTATTATGCTGAACACATATTCACGCAAATTCTCTGCTAAGGGGAACATGGATTTCCAAATAGCCAAATGGCTGAAATTGAGTGAACGTGTTACTTATGAATATAAAAATGGCCAAGGTAATATCGGTACAGGACATGAAGGTGTATTGAATCAGGCTGTCTTTTTCCCTCGTTCGGCAACAGTGTATGATTATGATAAATCCGGTAACTTGATGACTGATGATCAAGGTAAGCCGCTTTATCACGGAACGGTTCCTCGCTGGGCTATTGACGAAGGTATCAGTAGTCCTTATGGTGAAATGAGAAATCCGGTGGCTACATTGCAACGTCTTAATCAGGAAAGACCTTCTACAAGAATCTATTCTACTACTTCTTTGGAATTGAAGCCTCTCTCTTCTTTGACAATCAAGAGTGATTTTACGGCAGGTTTGGATGTAAGACATGAAGACATATTCTCACCAAGGGTGCTCGAAGTGGGTCGTCCGGATTTGGACAACACTCGTGAGATGTCTAATACTTGGAATAGTAATATCCTATGGGAAACTATCGCCACTTGGGCGAAGGTATTTAACGATGTACATCACGTCAGCGCTATGGTTGGTTATTCTATGAAATATGAAAAATATAAATGGGATCGTTACTATACCAGCGGATACAATTTGGAAGATAGACATTCCATTACGAATGGACAGGCCGGTAATTGGAGCAAATACAAGCCGGAAGAAAGCATTTGGGAAGAATCTATGATTTCTGCTTTTGCTCGTATCGGTTATTCTTATGGCGACCGTTATTTTTTGACAGGAAGTTTGCGTAGAGATGCCACTTCAAAATTGTATAAGGATAATAATTCAGGTATATTCCCTGCTGTATCGGCATCTTGGAAAATATCCTCGGAATCCTTCTTTGAACCCTTGAAGTCGGTTGTCAGCATGCTAAAGTTGCGTGGTAGTTGGGGACAAGTCGGTAATGTGGCTTTGGTGCCTCGTTATTCTTGGAACGTTCCTTTGAATGAAGTCGAATGGCCTATTATCTATGGTCAGAATTTGAATCACATGGTTCAGAACGGTGTGTATGCCGGTTCTATCGGTACCAAAAATTTGAAGTGGGAAACTACAGAACAATATGGTATAGGTTTAGATATGGGCTTGTTCGATAACAGTTTGAACCTGACGGTAGATTATTTCAACAAACGTACGAAAGACCTGATTGAGGTAGTGCCGATGCCTTCTGTGGCTGGTGTGAAGGTAGACCCTTACGGAAATGTGGGAGATGTGGTGAATCGTGGTTGGGAATTAGGTGCCAGCTACAATAAGACAATCGGTGATGTTACTTTTGGTTTGAATGCCAATATATCTACTGTACATAATGAAGTTCTTGATTTGGGAGCTATGGGATATATGCAACACAATATTGTGTTGAACAGTTTGACTCCATTGCGTTCATCTGTTGGTAATCCTTGGTATTCTTATTATGTATTGAAGACTGATGGTATTTTCCAAAGCGAAGAAGAAGTAAAGAATTTTACTTGGAGAGATCCTGAAACTGGTATGACAAAGCTTATTCAGCCTAATGCAAAGCCGGGTGATTTCAGATATGTGGACTTTAATAACGATGGTCAGATTACTGATGACGATAAACAATATTTAGGCAGCTATATGCCAAAGATTACTTTTGGATTTGGTGGTAACTTGCAATACAAAGGTATTGATTTTAGCTTCCAATTTCAGGGAGTAGGTAAGTCGACCATTTATAACGGATTCAAACAGATGGGTTACACCGGTAGAGGACAAGGTGGTAATATGCTTGCTGATGTTCTTAATTCTTGGGATTACAATAAAACATCCGGTATTCCTCATTTGGCTTTGATTGAAGACGGAAATAACAACTATAGTAATCTTAACGATTTCTTTTTGGAGAATGGTAGCTATCTCCGTTTAAAAAACGTTACTTTGGGTTATACCTTGCCGAAGAATGCCATGCGAACCATTGGCTTGCCTGGCAGTACGTTACGTTTCTATCTGAATGGTGAGAACCTTTTTACTGCGACAGATTACAGTGGTATCGATCCCGAAGTAGGTAACTTCGGTTTGGATGGAGGTACCTATCCGGTAGCTCGATCATTCAGCTTAGGATTCAATTTTAGTTTCTAACTTTAAAACAACAGGAATATGATGAAAAAATATAAAGGTATAGCATTGTCTTGCCTCTTGGCATTTTCTACTGTAAGTTGCAGTGACTTCTTGGAATTCGACCCTTATGGATTGGAGGGCAGTACCAACTTTTGGAAAACGGAAGAAGACGTACAAAAAGCATTGAATGCTTTTCATGAATTTACTTATAATGAGGGCGTGACCGGACGTGGGTTCATGTGGCTTGAGAATTGTAGTGACAATATGGTGACTGGACGTAGCCAAGGAGAAGCGCAATCCATCAAGAATTTTCAGATGACTCCGGATAACGGTCGCGATCAAAAGGACACATGGCCTGCCATGTTCCAGCTTAATGCCAAAGCTAATGATGTGTTGCGTAATGTACCTGATATGTCTGTTTCTCAGGAGGTAAAAAATAATGCGATTGGTCAGGGCTATTTTTATCGTGGATTTGCTTATTTGTGGATTTGTCCGTTCTATGGTGACAATGGTCCCAACGGTGGTCTGCCTATTATTACGGAAAAAACACCGAGCGCTGAGATGGATAGTCCGCGTCCAGCATCGGTATTGGAAAATTACGACCAAATTATAAACGATATGCGTAAGGCTGGTGAATTGTTACCTTATCTCTCTGAATTGAAGAGTGAGGATTACGGCCGTCCGCATAAGGCTGCCGCATGGGCGTTTGCTGCACGCGCAGCTTTGTATGCAGCTCAATACGATGCTAAATATTACAATACTGTTATCGAGTTCTGTGACAAAGTCATTAATTTGTCTGGTAGTGACAAACGTGATTTGTTCCCTGATTTTACCAAACTTTTCCGTGAGGAAAATAATTTCTGTTCTGAATATCTTTTCTCTCTGCTTGGTAATGCTACTGAAGGCCCGAAATTTCATGGAATGTCTTTCCAAAATGGCGGGTGGGGACTCTATAATACCTGGGGATATTTCCAACCTACTTTGGAACTTTGGAAAGCCTATGAGAATGGTGACATGAGACGCGAAGCTACTATCCTTTATCCGGGCAATCACATCCAGTTTGTGGGGCAGGATGTAACTTGGGCGGTAGGTCGTTGGGGTACAACGAGTGATTCCGGTCTGACTTGGAGCAAGTTTATGTCTCCTTGGGAAGATGCTGATTGTATTGGTAAGAAGGTAAATACCAATGGAAATAATGCAAGTAATGTATTGGGTACTGTATTGATACGTTTTGCCGATGTGCTGTTGATGAAGGCAGAGGCACTGATTTGGAGCAAGGGCGAAGGTGATGCGGAAGCCGTAAAATTGCTGAATAAAATTCGTAAACGCGCTGGCTTGCCGGAAGATAGTAAGGCTACCAAAGCTCAGTTGAAAAATGAACGTCGTTGTGAATTGGCATTTGAATTCCAGCCTAGTCGTCACATTGACTTGGTGAGATGGGGAGATGCACAAGAAGTGTATGCTAAGCCGCTTCATGGGGTAAAAACCACTACTCATGCTGATGGTACGTATACCGTTGAAGAGGTGGAGATATGGCCGGCACGTACTTTTAACCCCAAAGTAAATCATGTGTTCCCTATTCCTGCAAAGGAAGTGGCAAGTAGCAAAAACTTGAAGCAAAATATCTATTAATTAATAAACTCATAATATGAAAACATATATTTGTCCTTATATCGTGTTGGCATTCCTTGCCGTATTGTTAGGAGGAAGTTTCTCTAATGCCAATGCACAGAACACTCGCTTGAAAGTCATTACTTTCAATGTTAAATCTTTCGAGATGGTGGATATGAGTAACCAAGTGCTTTTTGACGTTACTCCGTTTGCTGATTTCCTGAGAGATGAAAATGCTGATTTTATCATTCTGAACGAAATGGAGAATAGAAGCTCACGTCAGCAAAGAGATGGAAAATACAGAGATGTGGTGCAGGAATTGGCTGAAAAGTTAGGCATGTTCGGTATTTTTGGATACGCTTATAATTTAGGTAATAAAACAGGCGATAATCCGGAGGAGAATTATACTTATTGTATGAACGAATTATATGGTAATGCCATTCTAAGTAAGTATCCTATTCTGAGTTCTCAAGCCATGCAATTACCTCGGCCGACAGGATCTGCAGACCAACGTGGAGTATTGGTTACAGAAGTGGTAATGCCTACAGGAGAAATGATAAGAGTGGTAGCCACCCATTTGGATCATATTGGGGGACAAGACGAACAAGCACAATTGTTGATTTCTGATAAAGTAATCAATGACAATGTGCCTACTATCTTGGCTGGTGACATGAATTCGAGTCCTTCCAGTTCTGCTATGGAAACAGTGAAAACTAAGTTTGATATTATTTCAAATACTTGGGTTGATTATATTTTTGCTTCTAAGGGCGATTGGAAAAAAATTAGTGAATATGTGAAACAATCTGGCAACTTATCTGACCATAATGCGATGATTTCAGAGATTGAATTAATAAAAAAATAAAGTTATCGGAATATGAAAAAGTATTTGTTATATACTATTGTAGTGTTGGGGATTGGTTCTATGCTTACTACCTCATGTCTTGAGGAAAATTTAGGTGTTGGTAATATCAAACAGGAAATGCAAGGTGGTGAAGGATGGAACAAAAATAAAACCATTGAAATTTATTACCTTACTAATTTGTCTGATGCAGTCATGGGAGCTGTTCCGGGGGTTATTGATTATTTCAATGGTTTGGGTAACGCTTGTTCTTTAGGGGTAATAGACCGTGTGGATGTATTGGGCAACAATAATATTGCTACCGAAATTGCTTTCAAGACATCACGTTTCTCCAGTTATGCGTTGAATAAAGTGTATATGAATGGAACAGATATAGCTACACAAGGTTCACTTTTGTTGTTCAATCATAAGATTAATTCAGAAGAAGGTTTTAAGATTACGAATGATTGCTATATTAAGTATATCAATGTAATGACTAAGACTACTACCGAAAATCCGATTGATATTCTCGTGCCTTTCAGTACAGTACGTTTCAGTAACAAAGAGCAGATTGCAGCTGCTTCTACAGCGTTTACCACATTGAATGATAATCAGCATGCTTTTATTATGGTTGGAACTGTAAAAAAAGATTTGGTGGAAGATTTGAAGAATGTGGCAGAAGGATTGGAAGGTTGTGCTTTCACAGAAGTGGCAAAGAATCCGGCTGCTGATTATGTTGTTTTTATGACGGGTAGAAAGTCTTGGGTATTACGTGAAACAACGGATGCTTTGGTAAGTGGCGACTTAAATGCTTATCGATTGTCGATAGAAGCCGGTGTAGAATAATAAATAAAACAGACCTCATTGCCATTGGTCTAATCTGCAAGGGTTGGTGTGCGTGGCATATCGGCTCTTGCAGAATTTTTTTATATTTGCGGACAAAAAGAGTAAAAACAAAGAGATAATTAAAATCTGCCTTGATGAAACTGAAAAAACTGTTATATGCAACTTTGGCATGTATGATGTGCGGGGGATGCACTTCCGACAAACAATTATTGCCGGTGGATTATGTAAATCCGCTGATTGGTACTGGTTTTCATGGGCATACCTATCCGGGAGCGACAGTGCCTTTTGGGGCAGTGCAACTGAGTCCTGATACGCGTGCCGGAAATTGGGATGCTTGTGCTGGCTATCATTATGATGATACTACATTGAAGGGATTTTCGCATACCCACCTCAGCGGTACGGGCTGTATCGACTTGGGGGATGTCTTGTTCCGTCCCACTACACAGCAACTGGATTTATCGGCTGAAACAATTTGCCAACCTGCTACTTTCAGTCATAAAGAGGAAGAGGCATCCGCAGGATATTATTCCGTAATCCTGAAGGAAGAAGGCATAAAAGCAGAGTTGACAGCTACAGCGCATGTCGGTGTGCACCGCTATACGTTTCCGGTAGGAAAGGAAGCATCTGTCATCATAGACTTGGCACACTTGCTTGATAACGAACATATCTATGAGGCTACACTGAAGCAAACAACAGACCATGAAGTTGCCGGTATGCGTAGAACAAGAGGATGGACAGATAATCAGTATGTTTATTTTGTAGCACAATTCTCAAAACCTTTCAAGAGTGTAGACTTTATACAGGATAGAAAAATAGTGCCGGCAGATGCCGGACTGACCGGTACCGATTTGCAGGCTGTGGTTACATTTGTCGGTGATGACAATGAACCGGTGGTAGCTAAGATAGGATTGTCTGTGGTGAGCGAAGAAAATGCCCGTAAAAATCTGGAAACAGAGGTGAAGGGGTTTGATTTCGATGCCGTGCGTACTGCTGCCCGTTCCGCTTGGGAACAAGCCCTCTCTGCCATTACGGTAGAAGGCGGCAATACGGATGATTTGCGGAATTTTTATACAGCTTTGTATCATGCGATGGTGGTGCCGAATGTGGTGAGTGATGTCAATGGTGAGTATCGCCGACACGATATGACCATAGGGCGGATGCCGGAAGGCAGGAAACACTATTCCACTTTCTCCTTATGGGATACTTTCCGGGCATGGAACCCGTTGATGACACTGGTGAATGCCGAACTGGTGAATGACATGATTAACTCCTACCTTGATATTTATGATGCTTCGGGCGAACTTCCTATCTGGCCCCTTTCGGCCGGGGAGACGGGAACGATGATTGGCTATCATGCCGTTTCAGCCATTGCGGATGCTTATATGAAAGGCATTCGTGGATTTGATGCCGAAAAGGCATTGGCTGCTATGATAGTTTCTGCTGAAAAGAACGAAAAAGGAGCAGATTACTATGTGCGGAACGGCTTTATTCCTTCAAATATCAAAAGAGAGTCAGTTTCTTGCTTGTTGGAATTTGCATATGATGATTGGTGCATAGCTCGTATGGCAAAAGAAATGGGAAAAGAAGATATTTATGAAACATTTATTGCACGTTCGCAGAATTATGTGAATGTGTTTGACGGAGCTACCAAGTTCTTCCGTCCCAAACGAATGGATGGCAACTGGGAAACGCCGTTCAGACCGTTGGCGGTGGGACGCGCTTACACGGAGGCTACCGCTTGGCAATACCGTTTCTTTGTGCCGCACGATGTAAACGGTATGATGCAACTGTTTGGCGGCAAAGAGGAGTTTGTTATGGCACTCGACTCTATATTTTCTTCGGACTTGAAATTGGAGGGAGAACTTTCGGACATCACAGGTTTGATAGGTCAGTATGTACATGGCAATGAGCCCAGTCATCACATTACTTATTTGTATGACTACGTTGGGCAGCCTTGGAAGACTCAGGAGATGACACGTCGGTTGCTTCGTGAAATGTATGCGCCGACTCCCGAAGGTATCATCGGTAACGAAGATTGCGGACAGATGTCTGCCTGGTATATCCTTTCAAGTTTGGGATTCTATTCCGTATGTCCCGGTAGTAATGAGTTTGCATTGACCACTCCGCTGTTTGAAAAAGCGGTGATGAAACTGACAAACGGAAAGACACTGTCCGTGCTTGCCAATAATCCGCAGAAGAATGTTTATATCAGCAAAGTAGAGCTGAATGGAAAACTGATAGAAGGTAACTTTATCACCTACAATCAATTGATGGAAGGAGGGGAACTTCGCTTTACGCTGACTGACAAACTCGATATGACACGAGGAGTTTCGGAAGAGTCGGCGCCTTATTCTTATACGAAGGAAAAAGTGGTGTCTATACCTTATGTAGACAGAGACTTGAATCTGTTTATGGATAAGGTTACGGTAGCATTGGCTACGGCAACTGCAGGAGCAGAAATCAGATATACACTGGATGGAAGCGAACCGACAGAGCTGTCTTTGCTCTATGAGAAGCCGTTGGAGCTGGATAGGACAATGCCTGTTAAAGCAAAAGCGTTTAAGGAGGGATTCCGTTCAAGCAATACACTCTCTATCGTGGCTACCAAGGCAGAGATGAAACCGGCGCTTGCCGTGCATCCCGTGCAGAATGGTACTTCTTATAAATATTTTGAAGGCACGTATCGGAAAGTGGCGGATATAGAAAGGACTCCTATGGTGGATGCCGGAATCATGCCGGAACCTTCCATCAAGGAGGCTAAACAAGAAGACCATTTCGGATATATCTTCTCTGGTTTAATAGAAGTGCCTGAAGATGGAATCTATACTTTCATGACCCGTTCGGACGACGGCAGTGTATTGTATATCGGTGATGAGGTGGTGGTGAATAATGATGGTTCTCATGCTGCTATTCCAGCTACTGGGGCTGTTGCCTTGCAGAAGGGATTTCATACTTATAAACTGTATTACTTTGAAGATTATGAAGGGGAGGAACTGAGTTGGGCATGGAAACTTCCTTCGGCGCAAGATTTGTCGCCGATTCCTGCTTCTGTATTGTATGTGAAATAATAAATTACGATTACCATGAAAAAAATAGCTTTATTACTTTTCCCTATTTTGCTTGCATCGTGTGGGCAGGGGAACCAGACGGCAACTGCCGTGCTGGAACCTATGAATGTGATGTCTTTCAATATACGTTATGACAATCCGGAAGACAGTCTGAACAACTGGCAGTACCGTAAAGACCGTGCAGCCAATGCCATCCGTTTTTATGATGCGGATATTGTAGGTACGCAAGAAGTACTACACAATCAGTTGCAGGATTTGCAGCAACGTCTTCCGGAATATGGGGTGATAGGCGTAGGGCGCGAAGACGGTAAGGAAAAAGGAGAATATAGTGCACTTTGGTATAAGAAGGAACGCTTCGAGGTACTTGATTCCGGTACATTCTGGTTGAGCGAGACACCTGAGGTGCCCGGTTCCAAAGGCTGGGATGGCGCCTGTGAACGTGTGGCTTCGTGGGCGAAACTGAAAGATAAGATTTCGGGCAAAGAGTGCTTGGCTTTAAATACACATCTGGATCATGTAGGTGTTGTGGCACGTCGTGAGGGAATCAGCCTTATTTTGGATAAGGTGAAAGAACTGGGCAACGGGATGCCGGTGGTTGTTACCGGGGATTTTAACTCTACACCAGAGTCGGATGTCATCAACCATATCACTAATCCGGAAGGTCCGGAACATCTGACAGATGCACGTACGGTATCGCCCGTGGTTTATGGACCGGCATGGAGTTTCCATGATTTCGGTAGTATTCCCTACGAACATCGTCCGCTGATAGATTATGTGTTTGTGGGCAACGGAGTGAAGGTTTTGAAGTATGGAGTGTTGGCCGAGACGGAAAATGAAGCTTTCTTGTCGGATCATGCACCGGTACTGGTGACAGTGGAATAAGTGGAATAAGAAAAAGAAAGATTGCAATGAAAAGAATAGCAAAGATAAGTATATGGGTACTTTTGGCAACTGTACTGTTGCCTGTCAGTACATCGGCACAAAGCCGTCGTGACAAAGAACAGACTTATGTGTTGGAACAACCGTATGAGGTGACTCGAATAGTATCTCCGCAGGGGAAAAAGATAAAAAATGTTGTCCTGATGATTGGCGATGGTATGAGTCTAATGCATGTATATTCAGCATGGACTGCCAATCGGGGAAAACTTTTTCTGGATAATTGCCAGACAGTGGGATTGTCGAAGACCTACTGTGCCAATAAATTGATTACTGATTCCGGGGCTGGTGGAACGGCTATTGCTACCGGGCAGAAAACCAACTATCACTATGTAGGGGTAGACCCGGAAGGACGTCCTTTGCAGTCTTTAGTCGACTTGGCTTCCGCTAAAGGTAAGTCGACCGGACTTGCAGTGACCTGCCGTCTTTGGGATGCCACTCCTGCTGACTTTTGCTGTCACAACAAAGATCGGGATGCAGAGGAAGATGTGGTGACAGGATATGTGGATTGCAAAGCTGATTATGTGTTTGGTGGAGGTGCACAATTCTTCGAGAACCGCAAAGACGGACGCAACTTGTTTGAAGAATTGCGTGAGAAAGGATTCCAGACACCCCGTACATGGGATGAACTGGCTGCTATCGGGAGCGGAAAGGTATTTGCAGTGCCCTATCCGAAAGATACGCCTCTTCCGGCAGAGCGGGGTGACTTGCTGGCACGTGCATCCTTGAAAGGTATCGAATTACTGAGCCAGAACAAGAAAGGATTCTTTATGATGATAGAAGGTTCGCAGCTGGATGATTACGGACACTTCAATGACTTGGATTTGCTGATGCAGGAAACGCACGATTTCGATAGGACTATCGGTGCTATCTATGAATGGGCAGCCAAGGATGGGGAAACGTTGGTAGTGGTGACTGCCGACCACGAAACCGGAGGACTTACGCTGGTGGACGGTGACTTGAAACAAGGTAAGATTGTATGCAAGTTTTCTACCGGTAGCCATAGTGGTGTGATGGTGCCTGTATATGCTTTCGGGCCCGGAGCGGAGGAATTTACCGGAATTTACGAGAATACGGCTATTTTCGACAAAATAAAGAAATTGCTAAAATTATAATCAAATAACTATTTCCCATGTTGAAACATATTTTACTGCTAGGTTTGTTGTCTCTTTCGGCCGGTTCGTTGCTGAGAGCTCAGAGTTGTGGCAATGACGAGAAGTATCATTTGCCTTATAAGAATACGTATGTCAAAGAACCTTTGGTTACGGAGAACGAATATCGCGTGGCCAAACCGGAAACCATTGAGCCGAAAAGTTTCGAGGAAGCCCGGCAGATTCTTCCTAGTCCCATTTGGAACGGACATGACAAGGAACTTGAAATGTATTGGAAGGCATGGGAAATAGCTATTGGTAATATTCGGGCTCCTCAGGCGGGCTCGGGTTTTGTATCAAGCTATTTGGATACAGCTTATAATGGTAATATCTTTATGTGGGATTCCTCTTTCATTCTGATGTTTGCCCGTTATGGCACCCGTTTTTTCCCTTTCCAGAATACGCTGAACAACTTTTACGCCAAGCAGCATCCCGACGGTTTCATTTGCCGTGAAATAAAGGCAGATGGTGCCGATTGCTTCGAACGCTATGACCCGGTGAGTACCGGACCGAATCTGATGCCTTGGTGCGAGATGGTCTATTTTCATCAGTTTGGTGATACGGAACGCCTGCACAAGATATTTCCGGTACTTTGTGCTTATTATAAATGGTTGAAGTTGAACCATACTTGGCGAAATGGAACCTATTGGTCAAGCGGATGGGGAACTGGCATGGATAACATGCCTCGTGTTTTGTCGGAATACAGCCCTATCTATAGTCACGGACACATGATTTGGCTGGATACAAACTTGCAACAATTGTTTACGGCTAATTTGCTGCTTGAGATGGGATTCTATTTGGAACGTTGGCAAGAAATAGAAGAGTTTGAAGACGAAGCCAAAATGCTGGGAAAATATATCCATGACAATCTTTGGGATGAAAAAACGGGTTTCCTTTATGACCAGTATGCTGATGGTACGCTCTGTACAACTAAGGGAATAGGTGCCTATTGGGCTCTGTTTACTGATGTATTGGATGCTGTACAATTGGACCGCATGGTGAAAGAATTGGATAATTCTGCTACATTCAACCGGAAGTACCGTATTCCTTCTTTGTCTGCCGATAATCCCAAGTATAAGGAGAATGGCCGTTATTGGCAAGGAGGTGTATGGCCGGGAACCAATTACATGGTGATGCAGGGCCTTGTGCAGAAAGGTTACGGTAAACTGGCACGGGAGATTTGTTTGAATCATTATGCCCAAGTATTTGAGGTCTATAAGAAAACTGGAACTTTTTGGGAATATTACGCTCCGGAAAGTGCTGAGCCGGGATTTATGGCAAGGGATAATTTTGTGGGTTGGGCAGGACTTCCTCCTATTGCCGAATTGATAGAGTTTATTATCGGTATTCGGGGAGATTATGCCAAAAAGCAGATTGTCTGGGATATGAATTTGACGGAGACTAATGGTATAGAACGCTATCCTTTTGGTCCCGAAGGGCTTATCTCCTTAAAAGCTGAGGCACGCCGTTCGGCAAGTGATGAGCCTCGTATTACAGTAGATTCTAACATCGATTTTGAACTGTGTGTACTCTATGGTGGAAAAGAGAAAAAGATACATGTGACATCCGGTAAGCATACCTATTAAAGAAGACATCGATTATGAAAAACAATATGTCAAGACGCCAATTTCTGAAGACTGGCGGACTTGCTTTGGCTGCTATGACTTTTCAGCCCGCTTCAGTATTATCTTCATCAGTGACTTTGAACCAGAGATATGTTTCTTTGCGTCCTGCTGTAGGCAAAAGGTGCTTTGTTTCGAAGGCGGTGGATGCCGCCATTGAAGAAGCGAAGCCTAAAATAAAGGACGAAAAATTGCGCTGGATGTTCGAGAACTGTTTTCCCAATACGCTTGATACTACCGTCAGATATAGAGTGAAGAATGGCAGACCGGATACTTTCGTCATTACGGGAGATATAGATGCCATGTGGCTGCGCGACTCTTCTGCACAAGTATGGCCCTATCTGCCGTTGATGAAGAAAGATAAGGAATTGCAGCGGATGGTGGCAGGACTTGTCAACAGACAGACTGAATGTATCTTGATAGACCCATATGCCAATGCCTTTAACGACGGACCGTTAGGCAGCTATTGGGAAACCGACCATACACAACATATGGTGAAGGAATTGCATGAACGCAAATGGGAGATAGATTCTTTGTGCTATCCCATTCGTTTGGCCTATCATTATTGGCAATACACGGAAGACACGTCTGTGTTCGATGAAAATTGGCATAAAGCTATGCTGTTGGTGGTTAATACCTTTAAAGAGCAACAGAGGAAACAAGGCTTGGGGCCTTATAGCTTTACGCGCGATTGCGACCGCCCTACAGATTCGCAGATTAACAACGGATGGGGAGCACCGGTAAAGCCGGTCGGCTTAATCGTTTCTTCTTTCCGTCCGTCAGATGATGCTACACAATACGGTTTTCTGATTCCTTCTAATATGTTTGCGGTTGTGTCATTGCGCCAATTGGCTGAGATAGAGGATAAAGTTTATGGAAACAAGGACTTCTCTGGCAAATGTATAGCACTGGCAGATGAAGTGGATGCAGCTATCCGCAGGTATGGTACTTTCAATCATCCGGTTTGTGGACGTATTTATGCTTTTGAGGTCGACGGTTTTGGTAACGCGCTTTGTATGGACGATGCCAATGTACCCAGTTTGCTGGCTGCGCCTTATCTGGGTTATTGTTCTTTTAAAGATGCGATTTATCAGAATACCCGTAAAATGATATGGAGCGGCAATAATCCTTATTTCTTTAAAGGAAAAGCCGGTGAAGGGGTAGGAGGTCCTCATGTGGGATTGAATTATATCTGGCCGATGAGCATCATTATGAAGGCTTTTACAACGGATGATTCCGAAGAAATACGTGCTTGTCTGAAGCAACTTCGTGATACGGACGGAGGGACGGGCTTTATGCATGAATCTTTCCATTCGGAGGATGCCGCGGACTTTACTCGTTCCTGGTTTGCTTGGACAAATACTTTGTTCGGTGAACTGATACTGAAAACAATCAAGGAATATCCCAACTTATTATCCCAAATACTATGAAGATAAGATATTGGTTACTGGCTATGTCATTCATTTTTCTCTCTTGTGGGAGAGGGGCTGATGATGTAGCGGCAAACTATGGTATTATACCCATGCCGAATGAACTTGCTCCAATGCAGGGAATGTATGTCCTGCAAGGGGAAAAAACAGTGGCTGTCCCTTCCGGGGAAGCCGCGATGAAAGTTTTTCATTATTTGGAGAATGCGTTGAAAAACACTTCTGTAACGTTGAAGGGTATTTCGGAAACGGGAAAGGCCGATATTTGCTTATCTATAGATAATTCCTTGCCCGATGAGGCCTATACATTGGAGGTTTCTTCCGATAGGATAAATATATCTTCCAATGAAACTGCCGCAGGATTTTTTTATGGTGTCCAGTCTTTGCTGCAGCTCATGCCGGCAGCCATTTATGATGGTGACCGGAAATGCGAGGAAAAGATTAGGATTCCTGCTGTCAGCATTACGGATGCTCCCCGTTTCCCTCATCGTGGGGCTATGATGGATGTAGGACGTAATTTTCTGCCAAAAGAGGAAGTGCTGAAGTTTCTTGATTTGATGGCATTCTATAAATTGAATAAATTCCATTTTCATCTGACGGATGACCAAGGATGGAGAATAGAAATAAAGAAATACCCGAAACTGACTGAAATAGGTTCTTATCGTAAACATACTCAGATAGGACACTCTGATTATTATTTTCCACGGCGTTACGATGGAAAAGAAAAGAGGGGTTATTATACGCAGGAAGAAATAAAGGAAATTGTGAAGTATGCATCCGACCGTTTCATTACGGTCATTCCCGAAATTGAAATGCCGGGACATGCATCCGCTGCACTGGCTTCCTATCCGGAACTTTCTTGCGGACTGGGAAAGACTTATGTGGTGCGTGATTATTTTGATGTTTTTGATGAGGTTTATTGTCCCAAAGAGCATACATTTGAATTCCTGGAAGATGTACTGACAGAGGTCATGGAACTCTTCCCCAGCCATTATATCCACATAGGTGGGGATGAGTGCCCCAAGAAAGCGTGGAAGAAGTGTACCCATTGCCAGCATTTGATGAAGCGGGAAGGTCTGCCCAACGAAGAAGCTCTGCAAAGTTGGTTTATTCATCGGATAGAGCAGTTTGTGAACAGTAAAGGGCGTGACATCATCGGGTGGGATGAGATTCTGGAAGGAGGGCTTGCCCCTAATGCTACCGTCATGTCATGGCGTGGCGAGAAAGGAGGTATCGAAGCGGCTCGCCAACGGCATAAAGTCATTATGACACCCGGCAAAAAGTGTTATTTGGATTACTACCAGGAAAGTCCGGAATTCGCTCCGTTGGCTATCGGCGGTTTCCTTCCATTGGATACGGTGTACAATTATAATCCGCTTCCTGCTGAACTGACTCCGGAAGAACAAGCTTATATAATAGGTGTACAAGCCAATATCTGGGGAGAGTACATACAGACTCCCGAGTATTTTGAATATATGGCTTTCCCCCGTTTGCTGGCTATGTCAGAAGTGCAATGGACACAGCCTGAACATAAGGACTTCGAGTCGTTTGCCTGTAGGCTGGATAAGGAGTTTGAACGATTGGATTATTGCGGAGTGAATGCCTGCCGCAACTTCTATGAAGTCAATCAGACAGGTGCGTGGAACAAGTCGCGGCAGACTTATGAGGTGACTTTGAACACCTTCTGTCCGGATGCCGATATTTACTATGCGGTAAATGATTCGACAGTCAACACTTCATCTTCCCTTTATAAGAATCCGATACCGTTGAATGAGGATGCAACTGTTTATTCGGCAGTTTACAGAAACGGTAAGCTGTTGGGGCAAGTGACTCGCAAGAGTTTTGCTGTAAACAAGGCAACCGGATGTGACTATACTTGTAATCCTGAAGCAGGATGGGAACACTTGAATAAAGGCTTTGGGCTGACTGATGGACGACGTGGCTATGCCCGTGATATGCGTCGCTGGATAAGCTTTTACCAGGATAGTGTGCAGATTGTAGTGGAACTGAAGAAACCTCAGAAAGTCAAGGAAGTTGCCTTTTCTTCTTTATGGAGACCGGTAAATGAGATATGGCCGGCAAGAGCGATGAGTGTTTCTGTCTCAATGGATGGTCAGACTTTTATTCCGGTGGGCACTAAACGGCTGACCTATGATTTTACTTTGACGGAAGGCACCCGTTTCCCGGTATCTCTTTCATTTGCCGAGACGGAAGCTGCATTTGTCCGCTTGGAATTATTGAGTGGTGGCTTGTGCCCGAAAGGATATTTTCATGAAGGGTTGCAGAGTGAGTTGGCAATAGATGAAATAGAAATATATTAATCTCAAGAAATTATGAAGAAAATAGTTGTTCTTTTAGTTGTACTGTTGGGCTGTATGCCGGTAACGGCTTTTGCGCAGAAGCAATTCTTTTTTAAGGATGGCAAGTTTGTGGTAGCCCAGTTCACGGATTTGCATTGGATGCCGGGTTCTGCAAAATGTGCCGAGACTACAGCTACTATCCGTGCTGTCTTGGCGGCTGAACATCCGGACATTGCCATACTGAGTGGTGATGTGGTGACCGATGACCCGGCTATCAAGGGATGGGAAAGTGTTGTGGATATTTTTAATGAGGCAAAGGTTCCCTTTGTGGTAACTATGGGAAATCATGATGCCGAATATTTGACGCGTGATGATATCTATGATTTTCTCCTAAAGTCTCCATACTATGTAGGTACGAAAGGTCCGGAGGATATCATGGGATGTGGTAATTGTGTCATTCCGGTTTATAGTTCGGAAAAGAGGGACTGGGTAGAGGCTTTGCTCTATTGTATGGACTCTAATGATTATCAACCTGATAAAATCTACGGTGCTTATGATTGGATTCATTTTAATCAAGTAGAATGGTATAGAAAGCAAAGTAAACACTTTGCAGAGAAGAATGGGGGTAATCCCGTTCCTGCTTTGGCCTTTTTCCATATTCCGCTGATTGAATACAATGAAATCAGGGGTGACGGGAAAACTTATGGCAATGACAAAGAAGGTGGAGTTGCCTCTGCTAATATCAATTCCGGTATGTTTGCTTCCTTCCTTGACATGAAGGATGTAATGGGAGTATTTGTAGGACACGACCATGATAACGATTTTATAGGGATAGATAAAGGTATTGCATTGGGATACGGACGGGTGACTGGTGCGGATGCGTATGGCGATTTGAAACGGGGGGCGCGTATTATCGAGCTGTACGAAGAGCAGTTCAAATTTGATACGTGGATTTCTACTCCTTCGGGAAGGGAGGCTGCCTACTATTATCCTTCCGGCTTGAATTCAGATGAGGAGCAGAGCATGAGCTATCTGCAGGCAGTGAAGGCCTCTCCCAAGAAGCAGGGTGTGGCATATGCCTATTATGAAGGCAAATGTAAGCGTGTTGCCGATATTGCCGCCTGCAATAAAGTGAAGGAAGGGGTGATGAAGAACTTCTCGATTGGGGAAGCAACCGTCTCGGATCATTTTGCTTATGATTTCCGTACGTTGGTGAAAATTCCTGAAAGGGGAGTTTACCGATTCTATACTTTTTCCGATGATGGGTCTAAATTATACATAAATGGTAAATTGATTGTTGATAACGACGGCGGCCACAGCGGACGCCGTGCCGAAGGGAAAGTCGCTCTCGAAGCAGGGTGCCATGAACTGCACCTGCTGTATTTTGAAGATTACATGGGCCAGGAATTGGAAGTCGGGTATTCGGGACGGAATATTCTGGAAACCGTGTTGCCTGATACCATGTTGTTTGTGCCGGATTAAAATCAGCGTTGGTAACTCTTTGTGTGGTACTCTTTCCGATATTCATTTGGGGAGACTTTCTTCAAAGCTTTGAATTGGCGGGACAAGTTTTTCAGGTTATTGATTCCGACTTGTTCCGCCACATCTGCAATCGGAGCATCACTGGCCAGTAGCAATTGGGCAAAGCGTTCCATCCTAAGATTGAAGATATATTTGTGGATGGACTGCTGGGTGACTTGTTTGAAACGAATCTCCAATAAACGACGTGATAATGGTACTTGCTTCACTATATCCGATACAGTGATATCAGCAGCTATATTCTGATGGATATATTTCAGGGCTGTCTGGATATGGGCATCGGTGGTGGAATAGAAGTCTGTCGAAAGCCTGTTGATGATATTGACTGGTTGGATTACTACATCCTGATAGGTAGCCTTTTCATCATTCAATAGCTGTTCTATGAGGGCAGCAGCCTCAAATCCGCCTCTTACAATGTTTTGGCTGATACTGGATAGGGGAGGATCTGAAAGATTGCATATAATCTCATCATTGTCGACGCCCAATATTGCTATCTTGTCGGGTACTCTGATATTGTTGACTTTACAGATTTCCGTAATGCGGTTGCCTTGATTGTCATCGCAGGCCATGAGTGCTGTAGGTTGTGGCAATGACTTTAACCAACTGAGCAGGGGCGGGGCTTCATAAAACCATAAGTCGTCAAGGGATTGGTCCTGATAGGCGTAGAAGTTATTGCCAAACCCTTGGGCAGCTATACATTCGTAAAAACCTTCACAACGTTCTTGCGACCATACCGTATCGCGATAACCATAGAATGCAAAGTTCTGAAAGCCTTTACTCAGAAAAAACTCTGCTGCTATTCTGCCGGTCTTGCGGTAATCGCCGGTGATGTTTGGAATATTGCTGAACCTTGATTTATAATCTTGGGCCAACGCGATAATTCCGTTTTCACGGAATAGCTCTACATTGTCAGCGTTGTCAAATCTGCCGATAATTGCATCTGCATGCCATGTCTTTGCCCATTTCAAGACTCCTTCTATGCCATGATTATTTTTGTAGGAGGGTGGCATACGGCATACTACCCATGGCTCATGGCTTTTGGAATAGGCCAATACTCCCTTTAGCAGATTGTACGAAAAGGACTCTGTAAAATCGGTCAATAATATCAATCGAATCATAGCAGTAGAGTAAATGTAACTGATTGTTACTTATACAATTGTTGGCTTAATTGACAAATATAGGATTTTATTTCTTTTTTTTCAAATCTTTCCCCTCATATTTGCAGATTGCTTCAATCCATTCTTCTTCCAGTGGCTTGGATTCGTGTTTGGCGAGGTCGAAGGCTACCATGATGGAAGTACAAACGCATTTTACTTCTAAGGTTTCCGTATCGATGACACGCTGTGCCAGATGGAAACTCTTGGTTCCTATTTCAGTAACGGCAGTTTGCACGGCAATATGGTCCGAACCATAAATCTGCGCAAGGAAATTTGCTTCAATATGGACGACAACGATACCATCCTTTTCCCAATCTACATCCGGGCATACGGAAGCGAAATATTCCGTTTTTCCTAAATCATAAAAAGAGAAGTAAACAGTGTTGTTTACATGGCCGAATTTGTCGACGTCATTGAAGCGTAGTTGTATGGGCAGGGTGTGGTTAAATTGAATTTCTTCCATTGTTTTCTATTAAAATTTGTTTATAATCGCTGCAAAAATATTATTTGATTTATGTGTTGGAAATCAAGTGTCTAAATGCGAAAAATCCCTTCTCGTACTTATAGGACACCACAAAGGTAGTAATTCTTTTGTTACTAAAGACATTTGGCCTTGCCATTTAATTGGGCAGGGTATCTATAATGCTTAATGTGATGATGTATGCTGTTTTTTCTTACTAAACTATAATTTGCATTGATAGTGGAAACCATCCCGTTATTTACTTTGTTCACTTATTCATCAATGTTAAATTAAAAAGTTATGGTAAATGGAGTAATTTGTATATCTGGATGTTGTGTTGAATCATTATCATTTTTCCGGGATTGGATTTGATGATGTTCGAAAGCGAAGTGGTACATTCAGATTTTTTAATTTCGAATGATGAAGCGGGAAGTAAAACGATGTGTTTAGGGAAATAGCATACAGTGGTAAAAATAATATGGCGAAACAATCGATAGGCAAGAAAAAATTAAGCTTGTCCTTATTAATAAAGATTATAAAGGATACCGGACAAGGTTTTATTGACGATAGTGTCACCAGGTTAAGCGGATCGTTGGCTTACGCGACACTATTTTCAATCATCCCTTTTCTTTCTCTTTTAGTTACTATTGGGGTAGCTTTGCATATAGATTTGGCTGATCAGTTGTATATGCAGTTGAAACCGATAGTAGGAGCAGAGGTAGTTGGTGAACTTCGTTTGATTATAGAAAATGCAGAAAGAACGGACTCTTCCACACCAGCGGCTATTGTTAGTTTGGGAATTTCCATATTTGGTGCTACTACCATTTTTGCAGAGATACAAAGTTCCTTAAATACGATTTGGGGAATAAAGGCCGTGCCCAAAAAGGGCTGGCTGAAATATATCCAGAATCGGCTACTTTCATTCTCGATAATTTTGGTATTTGCTTTCGTGCTTCTGGTTACATTTAGTATTACCAATATTATTGGAGATTTGAGTAATAAGTTTATGGCCAGCTACCCGGATGTCGCAGAGGTTATTGTGAAAGCTGTGGGATTAGTGTTAAATATAGGTGTTACGGTTATTATTTTTGTATTGATTTTCAAAGCTCTTCCTGATGCGAAAATAAAAAGTAAGGATGTTTTTATTGGAGCTGTAGTGACAACTATATTATTGTTGGTAGGGCAATGGGGAATATCTTTCTATATCGGGATTGCGAATGTAGGGACTATTTATGGTGCAGCGGCATTCATGATTGTTTTTATTACATGGATTTATTATTCTGCTATTATAGTCTATGCAGGTGCGGAGTTTACTAAAGCATGGGCCAATGAAATGGGGAGCAAAATTTTTCCGGATGAATATGCTGTAGCAACGAAAGTGGTAGAAATACGTGAAACTTGACAACTGGATGGTCTTATTTGGCATTCTGATCAATAATAGTGGTAATTAATATATAGCCATTTGAGAATATCCAAGACAAAATTTTTCACTTTCGAACAAATATACTACTTTTGCGCATTAATCCTTATATATCAGGAAATGATAGAAGACATTAAAAAAGCCTGCCAGGTGATGAGCGAAGGCGGGGTAATTCTGTATCCGACAGATACGATTTGGGGCATAGGTTGTGACGCTACCAATGAAGAAGCGGTGCGCCGTGTATATGAAATCAAGCAACGCTCTGACAGTAAGGCAATGCTGGTATTGGTAGATTCCCCGGTAAAGGTGGATTTCTATGTGCAGGATGTTCCGGAAGTTGCCTGGGATTTGATAGAACTGGCCGACAAGCCTCTTACCATTATTTATTCCGGAGCCCGTAATCTGGCTCCTAATCTGCTTGCCGAAGATGGCAGTGTGGGTATCCGCGTCACCAGTGAGGTGTTTTCAAAGCGGCTTTGCCAGCAGTTCCGCAAAGCGATAGTCTCTACTTCTGCCAATGTCAGCGGGCAACCGTCGCCCGGCAACTTCGGGGAGATAAGTGAAGAAATCAAATCAGCAGTGGATTATATAGTAGGATATCGTCAGGAGGAAACGGTGCGCCCGAAACCGTCCGGCATCATCAAGTTGGGCAAGGGCGGAGTCATCAGAATTATTCGCGAATAAAGAGGAAAATGGCAGAGGACAAGAGAAGTTTGTTGCAGCGCTTTATCCTATGGCGCGAAAAGAATATTAAGGAGAAGAGGTTCATACTGATTCTCAGTTTTCTTGTAGGTATCTTTACAGCATTTGCCGCACTGATACTGAAAGTCATCATACACTGGATACAGAACTTCCTGACGGACAATTTCAATGCGACGGAGGCCAACTACCTTTATCTGGTCTATCCGGTAGTAGGTATCTTCCTGACCGGATTGTTTGTTCGCTATGTGGTGAAGGACGACATCAGTCATGGAGTCACCAGAATCCTATACGCCATCTCGCGGCGGCAGGGGCGTATCAAACGACATAACACTTGGTCGTCCATCATAGCCAGTTCCATTACCATCGGTTTCGGTGGTTCGGTCGGGGCGGAGGCGCCTATTGTGTTGACGGGTTCGGCTATCGGTTCTAACCTGGGAAATATATTCAAGATGGAACACCGCACGCTGATGCTGTTGGTGGGATGTGGTGCTGCCGGTGCGGTTGCCGGCATCTTCAAGGCGCCGATTGCCGGTCTGGTATTTACGTTGGAGGTGCTGATGATAGATTTGACAATGTCCTCCTTGTTGCCGTTGCTGATATCTGCGGTGACGGCTGCGACTGTTTCCTATATCGTGACGGGCACGGACGCTATGTTTAAATTTCATCTGGACCAAGCTTTCGAGCTGGAACGTATTCCGTATGTTATTATGCTGGGCATCTTCTGCGGATTGGTTTCCCTTTATTTCACGCGGGCCATGAACTCTGTGGAAGGCGTGTTCGGAAGGTTGAGAACTCCCTATAAGAAGCTGATAATGGGCGGTGCCATGCTGAGTATCCTGATATTCCTTTTCCCTCCGTTGTATGGCGAAGGTTACGATACGATAGAATTGTTGCTGAATGGGATGAGCAATGCCGAATGGGATACGGTGATGAACAATTCCTTCTTCTACGGGCACGGCAATCTGTTGCTGATATACCTCATACTGATTATTCTGTTCAAGGTTTTTGCTTCGAGTGCCACGAATGGCGGTGGCGGTTGCGGCGGTATTTTCGCGCCTTCATTGTATCTGGGGTGTATTGCCGGTTTTGTCTTTTCACATTTCAGCAATGAAATAGAGATGACGGCTTATCTACCCGAGAAGAACTTTGCCTTGATGGGAATGGCGGGGGTCATGAGTGGGGTCATGCACGCTCCGCTGACCGGCGTGTTCCTCATTGCCGAACTTACGGGAGGATACGACCTTTTCCTGCCGTTGATGATTGTCTCTGTCAGTTCCTATCTCACTATCATCATGTTCGAACCTCATAGCATCTATTCCATGCGCTTGGCAAAGAAAGGCGAACTGCTGACGCACCATAAGGACAGGGCCATCCTTACCTTGATGAAGATGGAGAATGTGGTGGAAAAGGACTTTGTGACCGTGCGTCCCGAAATGGATTTGGGCGAACTGGTCAAGGCCATTTCCGCCTCGCATCGCAATATCTTTCCCGTGACGGACAAGGAGGGGGTGTTGATAGGCGTTGTCTTACTGGACGATATCCGGAACATTATGTTCCGTCAGGAGTTGTACCATCGTTTTACGGTAGGCAAATTCATGACTTCGGCTCCGGCACGCTTGTACAATACGGACAGCATGGAACAGGTGATGCGTACTTTCGATGACACGAAAGCATGGAATCTGCCGGTGGTGGATGCGGAAAACAAATACCTGGGCTTCGTGTCCAAGTCGAAGATATTCAACTCGTACCGTGAAGTATTGGTGCATTTTTCAGAAGATTGAGGACATTTACAATTTACCATTTGCAATGTACACGCCATTCCGAACGGCAAATTGTACATTGTAAATGGTAAATTGTAGATTGCAAATGAGCTGCCTCGCAAATTGTACATTGTAAATGGTAAATTGTAAATGAAATGGTGGAAAAGAAGAATTTGAGGATTGTATATATGGGTACTCCCGATTTTGCGGTGGAGGCTCTTCGTTGTCTGGTAGAAGGAGGTTACAATGTGGTGGGTGTCATTACGATGCCCGACAAGCCTGCCGGACGGGGGCATAAGCTCCAGTTCTCTCCGGTGAAGCAGTATGCGCTGGAGAACAATCTTCCGCTTCTTCAGCCGGAGAAGCTGAAGGATGAGGCTTTTGTGGAGGCGTTGCGTGCATGGAAGGCCGATTTGCAGATAGTCGTTGCCTTCCGCATGTTGCCTGAGGTGGTATGGAACATGCCGCGATTGGGCACCTTCAACCTGCATGCTTCCCTGCTGCCGCAGTATCGTGGCGCTGCTCCCATCAACTGGGCGGTAATCAATGGTGATACGGAAACGGGCATCACCACTTTCTTCCTGAAACATGAGATTGACACCGGTGAGGTTATTCAGCAGGTGCGGGTACCCATTGCCGATACGGACGATGTGGGTATTGTCCACGATAAACTGATGCTGTTGGGCGGTCGCCTGGTGGTAGAGACCGTTGATGCCATTCTTGCCGGTACGGTGAAAAGTATTCCTCAAGAAGAAATGGCCGTAGTGGGTGAACTGCGTCCGGCACCGAAAATATTCAAAGACACTTGTCGTATTGACTGGAACCTCCCTGTGAAGCGTATTTATGATTTTGTACGCGGTCTTTCTCCCTATCCTGCTGCTTGGACGGAGCTGCTCCAACCCGGTGGAGAATCTGTTGTGGTAAAAATCTTCGAGACGGAAAAGATTGGGGAATCCCATCAACTGGTTCCCGGAACCTTGCGGACAGACGGGAAGACCTATATCCGCGTGGCTGCCGAAGATGGCTTTGTCGGCATCCGTTCCCTTCAGCTTCCGGGCAAGAAGAGACTGAAAACGGATGAACTGCTGCGCGGCTTCCGGTTGACAGAAGAATGCGTGATGAAGTAACTGATTGTAATTCAATAGCTTTTTACTGCAAAACTGCTGCACTCGTTTTGCAGCGTCACTGCAACCAGCTTTGCAGTGTTGCTGCAACTGGTATGCAGTGTGACTGCAACTGCTTTGCAGTACTACTGCAACACGTTTGCAGTGACGCTGCAAAAGGTATGCAGTGAGTTTGCAGCGAGAGTTTTGGCTTTCAATGTTAGGCCGATTTAAATCTTTTCCGTATATTTGTACATGACAAAGTTCGTAAACTTTAGAATATAACATTATGAAACCAATCATATCCCCTTCCATTCTCTCTGCCGATTTCGGTTATCTGGCACGAGACATTGAAATGATTAACCAAAGTGAGGCGGAATGGGTACATATCGACATCATGGACGGTGTGTTTGTCCCTAATATTTCTTTCGGATTCCCGGTACTGAAGTATGCGGCGAAACTGTCGCAGAAACCCTTGGACGTACATCTGATGATTGTACAGCCGGAGAAGTTTATTCCGGAGGTAAAGGCTCTGGGAGCACACGTCATGAATGTGCACTACGAGGCTTGCCCGCATCTGCACCGTGTGGTGCAGCAAATCCGTGAAGCGGGGATGCAGCCGGCGGTAACGATTAATCCGGCAACTCCCGTGTCCTTGCTGAAGGATATTATCAATGACGTGTATATGGTGCTGATAATGAGTGTGAATCCGGGATTTGGCGGACAAAAGTTCATAGAGCATTCTCTTGACAAAGTACGCGAGTTGCGCGAATTGATCACGGTTACCGGTTCGCAGGCCTTGATAGAAGTGGACGGTGGCGTAAACTTGGAAACCGGTGCGCGTCTGGTAGAGGCTGGAGCAGATGTACTGGTGGCAGGCAATGCCGTTTTCTCGGCTCCCGACCCGAAAGAGGCTATCCGTGCATTAAGGAACCTGTAATCCGTCTTCTGGATTGATAATTGACAGCTGGCAACGGTATCCTTTCCTTCGACTGTTGATGCCGTTGGTAGTTGGAATTTTATGTGGAGATACATTTCCTCACGTGTTTTCTGTATGGGAGTATGTGGCAGGTTTTCTGCTTTTTCTTTTTATTATAGGTAGATACAAACATGCCGGATGGGTGTATGGAGCGGCGGTATACCTTTTCTTGGGTAGTACGGGGTTCTGCTTGATGAGTTGGCAGCAGGGAAAGACGGTATTTCCCTTTTCGGGCAAAACTGCTGTTTATAGGGTTTCTATCTGCGAGCATCCGGAAGAGAGGGAACGCAGCATATTGTGCAGGGTTGCCCTGTTGGGAGAGGTAGAGCAGGATACTGTCATGGGTTGTTCCCGGAATCATCTTTTTCTGGCTTATTTACCTAAGGATTCTGCTACGGTCGCTTTGCGCCGTGGTGATGAGTTGCTGATATCCGCCCGGCTTGCTCCTCCGGCGAACAATGGTAATCCCGACGAGTTTGACTATGCCCGCCACCTGAGGCGGAAAGGTTATAGCGGCACGACCTACGTGGCTGGCGGACATTGGCGGAAGACGGGGCATGATGCTTCCCGCACTGTCAGCCAGGTGGCACTGGATTATAGGGAGAAAGTGGTTGGCTTATACCGGAGCTTGGGTTTTGAAGCTGATGAGTTGGCGGTGATTTCTGCGTTGACGGTAGGTGATAAAGAAGAACTGAGCGATGACATTGTGGAGACCTACTCCGTCTCGGGAGCCAGCCATGTACTGGCGCTTTCGGGATTGCATGTAGGGTTTCTGTATGCTTTGCTCTTGTTTGTGCTTCGTCCCTTGTGGAGGCGATGGCAGCGGTTGAAACCTTTGTTGCTTCTGTTTCTTGTCCTTTTCCTGGCGAGTTTTGCTTTTTTCACGGGACTGTCCTCTTCGGTGGTGCGGTCGGTCGTCATGTTCTCTTTGTTGGCGTTTGCCGGTTTGCAGCCGGAAAAGCCGCTGACGCTGAACACGCTGGCGGCAACTGCTTTTCTGATGCTGCTGTGTAAGCCGGTCTGGTTGTTTGATGTCGGTTTTCAGCTGTCATTCTCAGCGGTTGTGGCTATTGTACTTGTACAACCTAAGTTATATGCCCTTTGGAAGGTTGACAATCGTTTCCTGCGGTATTTGTGGGGGCTTATGACGGTGTCTGTGGCGGCTCAGCTGGGTACGGCTCCTTTGGTCATTTTCTATTTTTCCCGTTTTTCCACTCATTTCCTGCTGACTAATCTTTGGGTCATTCCCATGGTGTCGCTCGTTCTGTATTCGGCGGTATTTCTGTTGATGCTTACGCCGCTGCCTTTGGTGCAACATCTGTTTGCAAGGATAGTAGAGGCATTGGTACATGTCCAGAATGAAGTGCTCCGCTGTATAGAGCATCTTCCCGGCGCTGCTGTCGATGGCATCTGGCTGGATATATGGGGTGTTCTGCTCGTCTATCTGTTCTTGGGGACGGCATATTATGGCTTCCTACGTTTTACGGTGCGTAACGTCTGTTTTTCGTTGCTGGCGTTGTTGGCAGTGGCCTCCTGGAATTCTTTCTCCATGATGTCCAATGCTCCCCGGCAGGGGATTGCTTTTTATAGCGTGAGAGGCTGTCCCGTTGTCCATTGCATGTCGGACAACCACCGTTCTTGGTTGGCATGTACCGACAGCTTGCCGGATATGTCGCACCTCTGCCGTGCCCTTTCTCCGCATTGGAACCGCCTGCATCTGGAGGCTCCCCGACTGATTGCCGGAGATTATACCACTCCCGGCTTGTCTATGCGCAACCAGATTGTCTCTTATGCCGGTAAGCGTATCTGCCTGCTTTCCGATGATCGTTGGCGGAATAAGAAGTCTTCCCGTCTCCTTTCGGTTGATTATCTGTATGTCTCCAAAGGCTATCAAGGCGGGGTAGAGGAACTTACTTCGCTCTTTTCCATAGGAATGGTGGTGATTGACGCTTCTCTTTCAGACTATTATCAGAATAAGATTGCCAATGATTGCGTCCGCCTGGGTATCGCTTATCTCCTTCTTTCTCAAAAAGGTTCTTACTGTATATTGTTATAAATCATAAACTTTTCGTACTTTTGCCCCTTCAATTTGTTGTAGTTGTAAAACGAATAGTAAATAAAGATATATGTTGACTAAAGTAATAGAACAATCCAAGATAGATCATTTTACCAAATGGTTTGACCGTGCGGACAAGATAGTAATCGTTTCACATGTGAGTCCCGACGGGGATGCCATCGGTTCTTCTCTGGGCCTGTGGCATTTTTTCAGTTCGCAAGGAAAGACAGCGAATGTCATTGTGCCGAACGCTTTCCCCGACTTCTTGAAATGGATGCCCGGGAGCAAGGACGTCCTTTTGTACGACCGCTACAAGGACTTTGCCAACAAGCTGATTGCTGAAGCAGACGTGATTTGCTGTCTGGACTTTAATGCCATCCACCGTATAGATGCCATGGGTGACGCCGTTCTTGCATCTCCGGCAAGAAAAATATTGATAGACCATCATCTCCATCCGGAGGATTTCTGCAGGATTGTCATTTCCCACCCGGAGATATCTTCCACTTCGGAACTGGTTTTCCGTCTGATTTGCCGTATGGGCTATTTCAGTGACATTTCAAGGGAAGGAGCAGAGTGCATCTATACGGGTATGATGACGGATACCGGCGGGTTTACCTACAACTCCAACAACCGTGAAATCTATTTCATCATCAGCGAATTGCTGTCGAAAGGCATCGACAAGGATGCGATTTACCGCAAGGTGTTCAATACTTATTCCGAAAGCCGTCTGCGCCTGATGGGATATGTCTTGTCGCAAATGAAGGTCTATCCGGACTATCATGCAGCCTTAATCTCCTTGACTAAAGCCGAACAAAGCCGGTTCGACTATATACGGGGAGATAGTGAAGGCTTTGTGAACATTCCTTTAAGTATCAAAGGGGTGGTTTTCTCTTGCTTTTTGCGCGAAGACACGGAGAAGCCGATGATAAAGATTTCCTTACGTTCGGTCGGCACTTTTCCCTGTAACCGGCTGGCTGCCGAATTCTTTGGCGGCGGCGGCCATCTGAATGCTTCCGGCGGCGAATTTTACGGAACGATGGATGAGGCCCGCAAGGTCTTTGAGCAGGCTTTGGAGAAATACAGGCCGTTGCTTTTGGGGAAAGGGTAAAAAAGTTTCGGTAAGAAAGGGAAAACTGAAATATTTCATATATTTGCCATTAGTTCGTAAAAACTGAAACAAATAAAGAATCTGATTATGAAGAATATTGTAAAGATGGCAGTTGGTATCATTGCACTCTGTTTTTCTCCTTTCTGTATGGCGCAACAATCGGATTGCGCGGTGAATTCTGTGCTTCTTCAGGAAAATGAAGTCCCGGTATTTATAACCATAGGACAGTCGAATGCCGATGGTTCGGCTTTTGCCGATGCCGGAGAAGACCGGAGGTTGGCTGCCTGGTATGACAATCCGGACACCAATCCCGGGCTGATGAAGATATGGTATCGCAGTTGCCATATCGTGAACCAAACCGATGGTGCCCGCTGGGTTTTCGATGGGACTACCGAAGACGTGGCTCCCGGCTGGCTTGACCTTTATTATAAGAACGATAACCTGAATGGCAAAACCATGATGAACATGATTCATAGCTATGGTACGTGGAGTGCCGGTGCGGCTGGCCGTCGGGGCATGGAGGGTGAGTTCGGCATGCACTTTCAGCAAGCTTTTCCGGACATGGAGCTATACATTATTAAATTAGGATGTTCCGGTTCACGGATTGAAACTTGGGCTTCTTCTTCCGACAGCCATAACTGGGACTATTTCTATGAAAGTCTGTATAAACCGGCCATTAATGATTTGTTGGACAGAGGCAAAAAACCGCGTTTGGCCGGAATCTGGTGGATGCAAGGCGAAGGTAACGGGATAGATTCCAAAGAACATTACTTGCCTTTGCTGAAATCGCTCATCGAGAAATGTCGCACCCGGCTTGGATTTCCGGACGCTCATGTTTATATCGGTCACATCGTGAAACCGGGTGAGAGTGTGAGCAATCCCACAGCTTCGGTACAATATGGGCAAGGGGTGCGCGATGCGCAAGATGCTGTCGTCAACCCGAAGGATGAAAACTTCATTCCGAATGTGTCTGTCATAGATGCCCGAGAAAGTCCTTTCGACAAAGACAATCTGCACTGGGGGCATGTCGGCATCAATAATATTGGCAGAAAGATTGCGACCGAAGTCATTTCGGCCGGTCACCGTGGAGATTGGGCAACTTTCTGCCCGTCAGCATTCAAACGTTTTGCTGCGCGCCAGCATACATGCACCGATGACCCCGGCTTTGCTTTTTAGTTTGGAAAGGGCAATGGTGGAATCCTGATTTACCAAATTGAGTGAATATTTGCGAATGGCGCTCTTTATGGGCTGTAATATGTAATCCTCCGTTTGGGAAATCGTCCCTCCGATGATGACCAATTCCGGATTGAACAGGTTTATCAGCCCTGCTATTTGTTTACCCAATTTCTGGCCGATTTCCTCTATAATCTCAATACATAAGAGGTCTTCTTTGTTGATGGCATCTATTATTTCGTCCAGTGTCAGCGGTTTTTCTGTATCTTGCGTTCTATGGGATAGTATGGACTGTTCGCCATGGGCGATGCGCTCCAGAAGAATACGGTGCAGTGCCGAGCCGGAAGTCTCTGTTTCAAGGCAACCCTTTTTCCCGCAATGGCATATTATTTCGTTGTTGTATGCAGGCATGTGCCCTAATTCACCGGAAAAACCGGATTTTCCGGCATAGATTTCACCGTTGATGATGATGCCTACTCCCAGTCCCCAACTCATGTTGATGAAAAGTATGTTCTTTTTTCCTTCAACGTTTCCTTGCAGGAATTCACCGTAGGTCATAGCTCTTGTGTCATTGTCAATAGTAACCGTGCAACCTAGTTTCTCAGCCATGACTTCCGTAAGGGGACGTTCTTCAAAGTTGAACCAGCTGTAGCTGTAGCCCGATTCAGGGTTCACTCTTCCGGAAATGTTGATATTGACATTGAGTATTCTCTCTTTTTTGATATTTACTTTTTTGATGAATCTGGTTATCAGCTGGCATAGTCCGTCCAGGCTGTCCGGAGTGTTTTTACAGTGATAAGGGATGCTCATCTTTAAGTCCACCATATCTCCCTTGAAGTTCATCAGCCCTATATTGATGGTAAATTGCTTGATATCCACCCCAATGAAATAGCCAGATTCGGCATCCAGTCCGTACAAGCTGGGGCGACGTCCGCTATTGGTGCCTTGTTTGCCATATTCGTGTATGTAGCCTTCTTCGCACATCTCATTGATGAATTTCGTGACGGTAGGAACACTTAAATTTAGTTCTTTGGATAGGCTGGTAATGGTCGATGGGCCATTATATATGTAATAAGTGATAATCTTCTTTTTGACTAAGGCATTTTTAGTCCCTGCTTTTATTTCTTCTAACAAAATTGGTTTCATGTCAATTTAGAGATGTAATTGGCTATTAATTTGTTACAAAAATAAGGAATGTCTTTGATATACTTCTCTTTTGGCTTGTGAATTTATGTTATAATACACTATTACACATTATTAAATGATTGTTAGTCGTATCAGTGGAATGTTTTATAAAAATGCCGCTTTTGTTAGTTAAATATTTTATTAAATATAGCATCGTTTGTAAATTTGGTTTATATTTGCATCCAAATACTAATCTTGAATAAAATATAGAAAATGGAAAAGATTATTGGATTAATCAATGCGCCGTTCACTCCGTTCTATGAAAATGGTGAAGTAAACTATGAACCGATTGAGGCGTATGCCCGGATGTTGGTGAAGAATGGACTGAAAGGTGTATTTATCAATGGTTCCTCTGGTGAAGGCTATATGCTTACGGATGAGGAGCGTATGAAATTGGCTGAACGATGGGTAGAAGTGGCTCCGGAGGGCTTTAAGGTAATTGTACATGTAGGTAGCTGTTGTGTGAAGTCCAGCCGTAAACTTGCCGAGCATGCACAGAAGATTGGTGCATGGGGCATTGGCGCTATGGCACCTCCTTTCCCAAAAGTAGGTCGTGTAGAAGAGTTGGTGAAATATTGCGAAGAGATAGCTTGCGGTGCTCCCAATCTTCCTTTCTATTATTATCATATTCCGACATTCAATGGTGCTTTTCTTTCGATGGTAGCATTTCTGGAAGCTGTAGATGGCCGTATTCCCAATTTTGCCGGAATAAAATACACCTTTGAGAGCATGTATGAATATAATCAATGCCGTCTGTACAAGAACGGTAAGTATGATATGCTGCATGGACAAGACGAAACGATTCTTCCTTGCCTTGCCATGGGGGGAGCACAAGGCGGTATTGGCGGTACTACCAATTATAATGGAGTAAACCTGGTTGGCATCATTGATGCGTGGAAAGCGGGTGATTTGGAAAAAGCACGCCAACTGCAGAACTTCTCCCAGGAAGTCATCAATGTGATATGCCATTTCCGCGGCAATATCGTGGGTGGCAAGCGCATCATGAAACTGATAGGCTTGGATTTGGGCAAGAACCGTACTCCGTTCCAAAATATGACTGACGAAGAGGAATTGCGCATGAAAGCCGAGTTGGAAGCAATTCACTTTTTTGAACATTGCAATAAATTCTGATAATTATGGACTCGACAACACACTATTTGCAGATGTGGGCTGATTCCTATCGGCAAGATCTGATAGGTAATATTATGCCTTTTTGGTTGAAACATGGGTTAGACAGCAAACATGGTGGAGTTTATACGTGTATCAATCGGGATGGTTCGCTGATTGATACTACTAAGTCCGTTTGGTTTCAGGGGCGTTTCGGCTTTATTGCTGCTTTTGCATATAATAATGTCGAGAAGAATGCCGAATGGCTGGCGGCTTCCAAAAGTTGCATAGACTTTATCGAAAAATATTGTTTCGACGAAGATGGTCGTATGTATTTTGAAGTGAAGGAAGACGGCACTCCGCTTCGCAAGCGACGTTATGTCTTTTCCGAATGCTTTGCTGCCATAGCTATGTCGGAATATGCCATAGCATCCGGTGATTGCAGCTATGCAGAAAAAGCACTTGCTCTTTTCAAGCGCATACGGCATTTTGTTGTCACCCCGGGCATCTTGGAACCGAAGTACCTGAAAGCGCTGGAGGCACAGGGGCATTCCATTACGATGATTCTCATCAATACGGCTTCGCGCATTCGTGCTGCTATTGATGATCCGGTGTTGAGCAGCCAGATAGATGATTCTATAATGCTATTAAGCAAGTATTTCATTCACCCCGAATTCAAAGCTTTGCTCGAAATGGTAGGGCCGAATGGAGAGTTTATCGATACATGCAACGGTCGTGCCATCAATCCGGGACATTGTATCGAGACTTCTTGGTTCCTTCTGGAAGAAGCAAAATACCGCAACTGGGACAAAAAGTTAGTGGAGCTTGCCGTCACTATACTTGACTGGTCGTGGGAGTGGGGCTGGGATAAGGAATTTGGCGGAATCATTAACTTCCGCGATTGCCGAAACCTGCCCTGCCAGGATTATTCGCAGGACATGAAATTCTGGTGGCCGCAGACCGAAGCCATCATTGCCACCCTTTATGCTTATCAGGCTACTGCAGACAAAAAGTATCTGGAGATGCACAAGCAAATCAGTGACTGGACGTATGCCTGCTTCCCCGACAAGGAGTACGGTGAATGGTATGGTTATCTTCATCGTGACGGTACTGTGGCACAGCCTGCTAAAGGAAATATATTCAAAGGCCCTTTCCATATCCCCCGTATGATGATAAAGGGTTGTATGTTGTGTAATGAATTACTTTCAAAATGATAAGACCTTAATTAAAATATAGTACAATGAAAAATTCAAAAAGCTATCCTTGGATAGTGGTAGCTCTTTTGTGGGTGGTGGCTCTGCTTAACTATATGGATCGGCAGATGCTTTCCACCATGCAGGAGGCTATGAAAGTAGATATTGTGGAATTGGGTAAGGCAGAAGCTTTCGGTGCATTGATGGCAGTGTTCTTGTGGATTTACGGATTTATGAGTCCGGTGGCAGGGATGGTGGCCGATCGCGTGAGCCGTAAATGGTTGGTAGTCGGCAGTCTGTTTGTCTGGTCGGCGGTTACCTACATGATGGGTTATGCCGATTCTTTTCAGGAATTGTATTGGCTTCGTGCTTTTATGGGTATCAGCGAAGCGCTCTATATCCCTTCTGCTCTGTCGTTGATTGCCGATTGGCATCAGGATAAGTCCCGCTCTTTGGCTATCGGTATTCACATGACCGGTCTTTATGTAGGACAGGCCATTGGTGGTTTCGGTGCCACGGTGGCGGCTGCTTTTTCTTGGCATACAGCGTTTCATTGGTTCGGTATTATCGGAATAATCTATTCCTTTGTATTGTTGCTGTTCTTGCATGAGAATCCTGAACGTATAAAGATTGCCAAGCTGCAACCTGCTGTGAACGGAAAGAAGACTTCGTTGTTGGGCGGTTTGTCTGTAGTGTTATCTAATTGGGCATTTTGGGTCATATTGTTTTATTTTGCAGCTCCCAGTCTTCCGGGATGGGCCACCAAGAATTGGTTGCCTACTTTGTTTGCAGAGAGCCTGAATATACCAATGGCTGAAGCAGGACCTATTTCTACGATTACTATTGCCGTTTCTTCCTTTGTGGGAGTATTGGTTGGTGGTGTGATGTCCGACCGTTGGGTACAGAAGAATATCCGCGGACGTGTCTATACAGGTGCTATTGGCTTGGGAATGACTGTTCCTTCACTGTTGCTGCTCGGTATGGGGCACAGCTTTGTGAGTGTAGTAGGAGCCGGATTGCTGTTTGGTGTGGGTTATGGTATCTTTGATGCCAACAATATGCCTATACTTTGCCAGTTTGTTTCGGCTAAACACCGCGGAACGGCATACGGTATCATGAATATGACGGGTGTGTTTGCCGGTGCTGCCGTTACCCACTTGTTGGGACGCTGGACCGATGGTGGTAATTTGGGTATGGGATTTGCTATGTTGAGTGGAGTTGTATTGGTAGCATTGGCTCTTCAGCTCTATTTCTTACGCCCGAAAACTGATAATTTGGAATAATGGAATAATGGAATAACTGGTATGATTGTATCTAATTTGCAAAACAGTCAACGGGTGGAGTCCCTCCACCCGTTGTTCAAGACTCTTTTCGATTATGTCAAGTCGCACGACTTGTTGCATGCCGAATTAGGTCGCATCGAGATAAAAGGGGATGATTTGTTCATTAACAATGTGAATCCGGAAGGTGTAGCAGCCGAGAAGCAGGTGCTTGAGTTGCATCGTGCTTATATTGATGTGCATATCTTGCTCGATGGCAAGGAGAGAATAGGCTGGAAAGCTATCGAGGATTTGGAAACCGAGACCAAACCTTACGAGGAAGAGGGAGATTGTGCACTCTATTCGGATGTACCAACCGCTTTCGTTGATTTGCTTCCTGGGCAGTTTGCGATTGTCTATCCTGAGGATCCCCATGCTCCGGTTATTGGTGAGGGAAAGATACGTAAGCTGATTGCTAAAGTAAAGCTTTGATGTTTTTTTGTTTCATAACAAGGCAGGCTGTTTTCATAAAAAATGGGATAGCCTGCCTTGTTGCATATTTGCTTGATGTGCCATTACCAGGCATACTACAGGTAATTCTATAACATCCGTTCTTTCAAAAGAGCTTCGGCTATTTTTTTATACCCTTTTTCATTCGGATGCAGTCCGTCGCCAAACAAAGATTCATCTATTCGTCCGTCTCTCTTAGTAAGGAAAGGAGTAAGGTCTATATAAATAGCATTACTTTTTACCAATTCTTGCTGCAATTCGGTATTGATGTGGGCAATTCGTTGCTCTTGCCCTTTTCTTGGCAGGATTCCAATCACATGTAGCTTGGCAGAGGGTTGTCTTTCACGTATGGCTTTTGCGGTGAATACAATTCCTTCTATGATTTCGTGGTCTGTATTGAACTGCAAGTTATTGGTTCCTATCAGCATGAAAATATTTTTTGCCTCGTAGCCATCCAACTCTCCATGATAGATACGCCAAAGCACGTTCTCAATCTTGTCCCAACCGAAGCCCAGGTTATGCACCTTCGTTCCTTTGAACAAACGACTCCAAGCATGTTTGCCCCGTTGCTGGTGGGCAAGCGGTTCGCCTGCCCAATAATGGACTATCGAGTTGCCGATAATGACTGCTTCTGGAGAATCAGTACGGTTTAATTCCAAAATCTGTTCGTGCCTTGCCTGCCAGTCATAAGGGTCTCTTTGCTGTTTACAAGGAATGCAGGTCGATTCTGTTCCTGTTTCTTCTTTCAAAATTTCACGGATTTTCTTTACATAGCTATCAGCGTATTGTTGCATACCCAGGTCACTGGGATGTACCCCTTCGACCATGGCATCCATTGACAGGCCGATTTCTTCCTTTGTCAGGTAGTAGATGTCGGGTTCTTGCTGCATCAGCGTGTTGTATGCTTTCCGTAGTTGGCGATTTGACGCTCTGTAGGATGCTTCTGCGCGGTCTGATGTATATTCATTCATGTAGCCGCTGTGTTCTACTAACAAAACAGGGGCTTGGTTACGGGTACGGAGTGTTTTTATTCCTGTCAGGATGCGTTCTGCGATAACAGCAGTATCAGCGGGAGAAATCATGTTAGGCATACAGTCTATGATGTAGAGCTTTGCATCCGTTTCTGCCAATAGCTCGAAGAGTTCTTTCTCAAGTTTGCCACTTCCAGAAAAGCCTAAATTGACAACTGGATGTTCCATGGTTCTGTTTATGATGTTTATCCAAGCCATGCCTGGGCGCGAGGCACAAGCGCCTTGGGCGATGGATGTGCCGTATACTACTAAAGGCTTCTCTTCAGAGACGGGAATGAAACTGATGGAAGCGTTGTCTTTTACTCCGATTTCAAGAAAAGAAACCGAATTGTAAAGAGGTAGAAATAATGTATATTCGTAGCCCTTGTTCGAAGCGTCTTCGTAAGTAAGTCCGTCATAGGTATAAACGAGGGTGTCGCCCAAAGAGTATTTGGCGGCACACCAGCGGCTTCTACCGTTTCTGTCTGTGGCATAAAGGTCAACGCCCGAAACGCCTGTAGCAGGCATGTGGGCCATACTTCGTCCTCCGGTTACCGTGTATTTTATTTTTATTTCCGGTGAATTGCTGTAAAAAGCTATGGATAGACCGGCACTCTGTTGGGACAAGTTCCAGACCGCTTTGTTTACCAAGTTTTTCGCTTTCAGGGGTAGACGGGCGTAAGTTCGTTGTTGCTCATTATGCCATGCTCTGCCGCGAATGACCGGAAAGGGCTGATCTAGAGGATTGCTCCATTTAATTTGAGCCTGTGTATGCAAACTGCCTATAAGGAGAAGCAACAATAGGGCATATCTTTTTTTCATGGTCATATCGATTGAGTGTTTTATTTAGAAACTGTTTTGATTTTCTTTTTTCAAGTTTCCTCAGAAGAAAGAGAAAACTGAAGGGAAATTAAAACAGTTTCTTATTCGTTAATTTCTTTTCAGGCGAATAAATGAGGTCTTCTACGGCTTTCTCTCCGTCGGGAGTTACGAATACCGCTGTAAACATCCATTTCACCAGTCGCACTTCGGGGGTAGTGAATTTTCCGACAGGTAGTTTCAACAGTACCTTGTTCCAGCCTTTCTGTAAGTGCACGGGGATGGGTGGACGCGATACACAATTTTCATTGCCCAGCACCGTTTCATTACTTTTCTTCCGGTGGGTAGCTGTCCAGACAGGAGGAGCAATCTCCTCACCGTTTATCCAGATACGGCTTTCCCGGTAGTCCCATTTGCCTGCGGGAGGCGGCAAATCCGGTTCCGAACGCGAGTAGTTCTGTGTCTCAGCCCATAATCCTACTTGCTGCTTGTGCGGAGAGTAAACCCAAGTATAAGCGTATGCGGTATGGTTTTCCTGCGGGTTCTTATAGAAAGTCGGAACCAATGATCCCCACACATGGCGTAGGTAGATGCCGGCACCGGTGGCTGGATGTACGCCATACGTCTTGCCTTCGTACTGATAGGCATCTTTCCACTCTTCCTGTTCGGGTGGGAAGGAACGAGTCAAATCGCCTTCGTTTGGAAAAGCGTCGGTAATGTTCCATTTTACGTTCGTCTGTCTGACGTAGGCGAAGGGTTCGCTTTGAAAAGTGTATTCCTTGTGCCACAACATCCTGCGTTCAAAATCGGCAAATGCCTTGAATTCTTCCGAGTCTTCTTGAGGAAGGATGGTACCATGCTTGTCGAAATATTCTGTGCCTCCTCCGCGCCACGCTCGTTCGGCCATCGCTAGCATGTTGGGGTAGAAATTGTTTTCCAGTATCACATTCTGCTCGTCGGCCACATAACGGTCGTTCCAGATGGCGAGGATGGCACCGGCCACATCATGGCTTCCCTGCTCTTCGTTGTAGATGCGGCTGTTGTAGAGGGCTACGACATCTCCGAAAGTATCGAAATGGTTCAGGTAATGGAAGCGGGAATCGATGGCAGGAATGCCTTTCTGTGCCTTGCCCCGGTAGCTCCACAGATGGGTCATGTCTATGTCGCCCGGCTGATACTTCCATCCCGGATTCCAGGAAATTACTTTTTTTCCTTTAGAGCGAACATAAGATACCATTTCGGGTACAAAGTGAGGATTGGTGAATCGAACTTCATCCGTCCCGATATGCAGATAAGGAACATCGAACGTTTCACAGACTTCATCTATCAGCAGTTTCAGTATCTTCATGCCTTCGGGGCTTTGCATGTCGTGGCGGAAGGTGCGTACAAAAGCTTCGCTATGTCCCGGCATGTCGATTTCCGGAAGCAGTAACACTTGATGTGCTTTACAGAAATCTACCAATTCCCGTGCTTCTTCCAAGGTATAATATTGTCCCGGCATGCGGGTGGTGTTTACACTGTCATTCAGCATCGGAAATATTCTGCTTTGCAGACGCCAGGACTGGTTTTCCGTCAGGTGCCAGTGGAATACGTTGATTTTGAACTTCGACAGAAGGGCAATCTCCTTCTTCAATTCCTGCATGGACATGTATCGCCGTCCTACGTCGTGTAAAAAGCCCCGGATGCGGAAAGAGGGCCAGTCGGTAATGGTGCATCCTTCAAAACTAAGTCCTTTTTTCCTTGAATGTTGCAGTTGCGCAAGCGTCTGCATGGCCCAATATACCCCCCGTTCTGTCACTGCCTCTACGGTAATTTTGTTCGGAGCCACTATCAGTCGGTATGCCTCTTCTTGATTCAAGGCGGCATTTTCAATTGCTGCAACTAGTTTCACTTCGATGAGCGTGTTTGCTTGCTCTTTGACTTTGCCACCACGTTCTTTGACGAAGGCTTCCCATTCTTTTTGAAGTACAGGGCTCGAAATTCTCACTATGTCTGCATTGAATTCTTTTCCGGAAGGCGTAAACTTCTGCGGATAGGGCAGCAGGTGGACGCTGTCTGCCTGCATACTTGGGGAAAACATCAGGCAGCACAACAGGCTGAGTAGAAAAGGAAATACATTTTTCATGGCATAAATAGATGTTTTTTGTATAATAAATGGGTGAACTTCAATATACTCTTTAGGTAAATTGATACAACAAAGATAGGACTTTTTCTTAATATTCTGTACAATTTTTCAAATTTATGGATATAAAGCTACGTCTCCATATAAAACACAATAGCCCGGGTGTTTAGTCCCGGGCATAAAGTGATTGATATATAAAAATAAGGTTAGTTCCGTCAATATTCGATATTCTCAGCTTTGTTATATCCCCAGGTCTGTTTGATTTCCGGATCGGCTGTCATGACACCGATATTAATAGGCCACAGTAACTTATATTCTTCCGTGTTACTTAACACTGCAGCAGCCTCTTCTCCGGGCTCCGGATAAGCCACGGCAACTGAGAATGCCAAAGGCTTCTTGGCAGCATCGTGCATACGTACCAAGTCGAACCAACGTGTACCTTCACCGGCAAACTCCTTGTCGCGTTCTTTCAAAATAGCCAATTCATTTTCGGCATAGGTGCCGTCTGTGTAGGCCAAGTCTTCCGTATAGTTCTCGCCATAGGCACGTTTGCGCACCTCATTGATGTAAGAAGCACATGGTTTGCCAAGACCGTTTTCCACTTCGGCCATCATCAGCAGTACATCTGCATATCTCATCATAACAATGTCATTGTCGAAATAGCGGATGCCATCGGTTACGTGACCCACCAATTTCAGCATGCTTGAACCGTGTTTTGTCAGTTCCTCGTCCTGATAGTATTCCAGGAAAGTGGCGGCACGTCGGCTGTCAGTCTGATCGAATGATTTGATGAAAGCAGATTTCCACTCATATCTTACGATACCGGCAGTGTTCAACTGAAGTACGTCCTGCATGACGGTACCATCGGGATTATAGTAAGAACCCACTACGATAGACGGAGTATATAAAAAGCTGCTTCCCCAGTGAGTCGCTTCACCACGGTCGAAATACATGGATAAAATAGACTCTGTGTTATTGGCTTTTTTGCCATAATCGAAGATATCGGCATAGTTCTTCATCAAGGAAAACTTGTTGCTGCCGATGATTTCGTTCAAAGCTTTTTGGGCTATCTCCAAATCCGATGTTCCGGTAGCTGTATGAGGTTTTTCGTCATCATTGGTAGTCACCTTTGCCGACCACAGATAAATCTGCGCTTTCAGGAACAAAGTGGCGTACTTCGACCAATAATATTTGTCGAAAGAAGTTGTTGATCCGAAAGCAGTTTCAGAATCGTTGATGTCTTTCTTGATAAACGCAAGCACATCTTCAGCCGAAGAGCGTTTCATGTACAAACTTACAGCGTCAATCTTTCCATCTAATATCTTGATATCTTTTTCCAAGGGCACGGCACCATACGTTCTGTACAGCATGAAGTAATAGTAAGCGCGCATACCATAAGCTTGTCCCAAGAAAGTATTGCGTGCCGATTCACTCAGGAACGCGCACTCGTCTCTCACTTGCTCGATGAAGTGGTTCACTTGCAGAATATTTCCATAATAATTGTTCCAATTGCTTATACCTGTGCTGGTGGTACGCAAGTCGTTGCGGATGATGGAAGATGAATTCAAAGATGTATTGATGGAAGAAGTTCCTTCACGCATGGTTCCGCCTCTCAATTCACCCAACACCAACGGTGAAGAATAATCATCTCTAAGGTAAGCATGCAGGCCGTTCATGTAGGTGCTTACTTGTTCTGGATTTTTCCAATAATTGCCGGCAGCCGCATAGTCTTCCGGACTCAAGTCTAAGGTATCGCAACTGTACATGCCGAATAATAATGCACCGGCGATGCCGTATATAAATTTCTTCATAATTCTGTTGTTTTTTAATAGTTTAGAATGTTACATTTACGCCAAACACGAGATTTGTTGGCAACGGGTATCCTCCCCAGCCGTTTGCACCATATTCAGGAGATGCCACATATTTGGCTCCGGTGATGTATCCTAAATTCTGGGCAGTGATGTTCAAATCTACTCTTTCCATTTTCACTTTCTGTATCCAGGATTTCGGCAGGCTGTAGCTCAGGCTGAGTTCCCGGATAGACAGGTAGCTTGCGTTATCAACGAACAGGCTGTTGTTGTCGCGGGCATAGTTGCGTTTTCCATTTTGATCGGCAAATACATACGTAGGATATCTGGCACCCTTGTTGTCTTCAGACCATGTGTTGCTCACCAGGTCGATGGTATTGTAAGTACCTTGCATGTTACCCATAATCCACGGGGTCTTCGAGTCGAATATCTTATGACCCAACGCGAAGTCGAATCGTGCGGTAAAGGTCAGTCCTTTCCAAGACACGTTGGTGTTAATACCACCGGTCCAGTGAGGAACGGTATTGCCCAGTTTCACCTTGTCATAATTGTCTATCACACCGTCTCCGTTTACGTCTTTCCACTTCACGTCGCCCGGTTGGATAGGTAGGCCGTTCGCTTTTTCGGCATCGCTCAGCTTTGCCCATGCTTCGGGACCGTAGAGAGTCTTGTTGCTTGAACCGTTGTTACCGGTAGAGATGTCTTTCAAGTTACCTGGTATATCATCGTAGCTTTGGTAAATGCCTTCTGCCTTGAAACCATAAATGGCACCCGGTTCCTGTCCTTCCTGATAGCCACCTACCCATATTTTTTCCCATGAGCCGTTTGCCGATTTCTTTCCCGTGTATACTTCAAAGGCATTCTGCATGTTTCTGTCCAGACCGTTGTTGGGCAAGGAGATGACCTTGTTTTTGTTATAGGCGATGTTGGCGCCAATGTTCCATTTCCAATCTTTCGTTTCGAACACTTTGGCATTGAGCTCGATTTCGACACCAATGTTCTGGATTTCGCCATTGTTGGTCAGGTAGCTACTGATACCCGAGTGCGAAGGCAACGTGATGTAAGCCAGCTTGTCTTTCGTGCGGCGGTTGTAGAACGTGACATTTGCGTTGTAGCGGTTGTTCAGGAAACTGAGGTCTGCACCTACTTCGAAGGTATAAGATTTTTCCCAGGTTAGGTTTGGGTTCGGCAGCCCGGTCAGGCTGTTAGTACCTCCACCGTTGTATTTGCCGACACTTCCATAAGAACCCTGCACGGTATAATCACCGATATATTTGGTATCCACGTTACCGTTTGATCCGTAGCTTGCACGGATTTTAGCGAAGGAGATGATGTCCCGCAACCCCTCCATAAAGTTTTCTTTACCGATAATCCAACCGGCGGAAATACCTGGGAAGACACCCCAGCGGGCATCTTTGTTCAGACGGGAGTAACCGTCGCGGCGGAGTACGGCAGATATAAGATATTTTTCATTGAAAGAATAGTCCACTTTGCCGAAGAACGACATGATGCGGTTCTCGTAGTGCCATGAATCCATGTAGCGTCTTTCGGGATCTGTCAGGTTCAAATCCTGAAAATCGCCTGTAGGTGCTCCGTAACCGTATGCATTGAATCCCTTTTCCTGCGCGATGAAATACTCGAAACCGAGCATCGCATTGACATCGTGCTTTCTGAAGTTCCGGTTGTAGGTGGCGATGACGTTGTAAGTTTGGTTCAACTTCCGGTTGTAATCGTCATACGTATAGTGGTCTCTATTCCAATTGTTTACACCGGTCATATAGTCGGAGTTGAAGTATTCGTACTTGCGGTCCTCGTAGTACCAACTTCCGCTGAACTTCAAGTCCAAATCTTTCATCAAATGTGCCGTAAAGGCTTGTGTCATGGTGTATTTGTCGGTATTGTTGTCTCTGTGCAGGGCATCCTTGTAGGCCAGCACGTTGGCATCGCCCGTTCCGCGCACACCAATCAACCATTCGCCGTCCTCATTCTTGCCACGGAAGGTGGGAGGCAAAGAGAACACCCGGCTGAAATAGCTGGCTGCATCGGCATTGCCTACCAGACCGTCCCACGTGTTGTGCGAATAGTTCAATGAAGAATTGGAGGTCAGCCAAGATTTGATTTTGTAGTCCGCATTGAAGGTGAAGGTGAAACGCTTGTACCAGTTGTTGGTAGCATTGCCTTCCGAATTGTTGAAACCTATCGAGGCATAGTACGTACCTTTCTCGTTACCTCCTGTGAAATCAACCGTGTAATCTTGGCTGAATGCCGGAGAGTTGACATTTGTGTCTTCCAGCATGAATTCCTTGAAGATAAGTTTGTCGCCATACACAGGGTCTATCATGGTTTTCCAACCCTTGTTGAGCAAGAATGCTAGGTCGTCACTGTATTTCATGACACTCCAGTTGGCATTGCTTACTTTGTTGCCATCGGCTACAGTGCCGTCAGCATTGAAATAGATGTTACCCGTACCGTAAGGCTGCGCACCGCTCAAACTGCTCAGATTGGTCCAGCCAGCCCACGAACCGTCTGACTTCTTATATATCTGGGAGGCATTCTGATATGACTTACGCATCCAATAGATGTACTCTTCTGCACCTAAAAAGTTGTAGTTGTTGTTGAAGTAATTCAAACCGAATTTAGCTTTCACACCGATGTTGCTCACACCGTCCTTACCGCGTTTGGTGGTTACAAGAATCACACCATTGGCGGCACGGGCACCATAGATGGCGGTAGCACCTGCGTCTTTCATTACTTCCATGGACTCGATGTCAGAAGGGTTGATGTCACTCAACTCACGTTGCGCACCGTCAATGATGACCAAAGGAGAGCCCGAACCGTCCAGACTTGTACCACCACGCAGAATCAAGGTAGGTGTAGCACTCGGGTCACCGGAAGTCTGACGAACCTGCAAGCCCGATACTGCACCGGATAATGCTTGGGCAGGGTTGGAGTGGAGACCGCTTGCTAGCACTTCTTTATCTACTTTGGAAATTGAATTGGTAACCTTGGAACGGAGCGTTTTTCCACCATAGGCAGTAACAACAACCTCTTCCAGCATTTCTGCGTCTTCCTTCATCGTGATGTTCAATGGTTTTCCGTTCCAGGCTTGTTCTACCGTTTTGTAACCCACAAATGAAATTTGGATAATGTCGCCTTCTTTCACACCGGACAAAGAGAAATTA